>WTIY01000193.1 GCA_011525065.1 Flavobacteriales bacterium | reverse complement strand
ATGCATGATGTTGCGCAACGCCCTGGCATCACGCGGAGCAGCTATAATTAAATTTGGAATGGGGCGTAATGAGGCCAAATCAAAGACCCCGTGATGAGTCGCTCCGTCTTCGCCCACAATTCCTGCCCGATCCAAACAAAAGATCACCGGCAAATTTTGCAGACAGACATCGTGAATGACTTGATCATAAGCCCTTTGAAAAAAGGTTGAATAAATGGCGCAGAATACCACTTTGCCTTGAGTGGCTAGCCCTGCGGCGAGGGTTACGGCGTGCTGTTCCGCGATACCCACATCGATCGCGCGCTCAGGGAAGGCTTCCATCATGAAACGCAGGGAAGATCCTGTAGGCATGGCCGGTGTAATGCCAAAAATTTGCTCATTTTCTCTAGCCAATTCGACTAAGGTATGTCCAAAGACATCCTGAAACTTTGGTGGAGCAGCGACACTGGTTTGATTGAGGCGCTCTCCTGTTTTTGGGTCAAATTGCCCCGGGGCATGATAGCCCACTTGATCTGCTTCTGCCTGTTTTAGTCCTTTGCCCTTTGTGGTGACTACATGTAAAACTTTTGGCCCTTGAATGCTTTTAGTGGTTTCCAATGCTTGGATTAGGGCAGATAAATCATGCCCGTCAATGGGCCCGGAATAATGAAAGTTCAAGGCCCTAAATAGATTGTCTGTTTTGGTTAGATCCTGCGCTTCTTTTTTTCGGGTTAAGTATTCTTTAAATGCCCCGACACTCGGATCAATACCGATGGCATTGTCGTTTAAGACAATCAATAGGTTGGTTTTGGAAACACCCGCATGATTCAGGGCTTCAAATGCCATACCGCTGGCAATACTCGCATCACCCACTACGGCAATGTGCTGTTTGTTTTTCAGACCATCTTGCGCGCTGGCAAGGGCCATGCCCAATGCGGCAGAGATTGCTGTGCTGCTATGACCCACCCCAAAGGTATCGTAGGGGCTCTCCTTGCGAGATGGGAAACCACTGAGTCCGCCCAATTGTCGGTTAGAATGGAAATCGCCTCGACGACCGGTCAAGATTTTATGGCCGTAGGCTTGGTGCCCAACATCCCAGACCAGCAAATCTTCGGGCGTATTAAAGACATAATGTAAAGCGATGGTCAATTCTATGACGCCCAGACTCGCCCCAAGGTGACCTTCTTTAATGGCCACAATATCAATGATGAACTGTCTCAGCTCAACAGAAAGTTGCTCCATTTCAGCCAAAGAAAGCCTGCGTAAATCTTCAGGCAGTTGGATGCGATTTAGGATGCTTTGATTCATCGCTATAAAGATACGCTTATTCGATTGTCTGTACAGGGATCAGGGCTTAATTTGTACCTTTATCCCATGAATCTAAAGCCTTTAGATCACGATTATTTTATGCGTCGCGCTTTGACTGAGGCTCAAGCCGCTCTGGCAGAGGGTGAGGTACCCGTCGGTGCTGTGGTCGTAGCTGGCGATCGCATCATTGCCCGAGGACATAACCGCACTCAAGTCTTAAATGATGTTACGGCTCATGCAGAGATGCAGGCCATCACCTCTGCGGCGAACCACATTGGGGGCAAATACCTTCATGATTGTACCTTGTACGTGACCCTTGAGCCTTGCCAAATGTGCGGTGGAGCGCTTTACTGGAGTCAAATTTCGAAAGTGGTTTATGGGGCGAGTGATCCAAAGCGAGGTTACAGCATCTTGGGGACCCAGTTACACCCGAAATCCGAAGTCATTACTGGTGTTTTGGCCGATGAATGTGGTCAACTCATGGATGATTTTTTCAAGAGCAAAAGACGCTGAGGTCCGTATTCACAATTCTTAATTCACGCTTATTGCGGGGACAAAAAAACCCCGAAGCTAAGCTCGGGGTGTATCATTTTTGAATGGCTTTAGGGTTAATCGTGCAGCACACGAACTTGCGCCGCTACCATACCTTTTCGCCCTTCTTGCTCTTCATACTCAACTTTATCACCTTCATTGAGCGCTTCTCCATTGAGCCCAGTGACGTGAACAAAGATGTCTTTTCCGGTGTCACTGTTGGTGATGAATCCGTAACCTTTGGACTCGTTAAAAAATTTTACTGTTCCTTCCATAGCAATAAATAATGTATTAATTAAGATTCCAAAGGTAATCTAATTATTGACCTAGAGGGTGATTCCGCGCAAAAATTTATGAAAATCAATGAATTACACCCTTAATTTACGGAGTATAGACAGGCTTAAAACTCCTGAAACGTTCAGACAGGGCGGGCTTATTTCGTCTTTTTGTAATCGTTCATTTTCTCGATGCTTTCTTTAGTCAACATATAATCGCTGACTGATCGATTTTTCCAGCGATGGTAGATAAAAAAAGGCATCCATAAAAAAAATAATCCCGAGATTCCGGCGCCGATAAACGTATCTGCCATTGGGTGCCCTGAGGACTGTAGATAAAATCCAACAGCACAACTTATCACGACAAGCACAAAAACGAGATGAAGAAAAAATTTCATTTGAGTGGTTTTGTAGAATCTTTTGAAGGTCGCAGGAGCGGATTATTCCTTTAGATCGATTTTTAAATTCAGTTCCTCTAACTGCGCTTGATCCACTGCAGCTGGTGCGTCAATCATGACATCGCGACCTGCATTGTTTTTTGGGAAGGCAATAAAATCACGGATTGTCTCTTGACCCCCTAAAATGGCGACCAATCGATCCAGGCCAAAGGCAATCCCGCCGTGAGGAGGAGCGCCGTATTGAAAGGCGTCCATCAAGAAGCCAAATTGAGCTTTTGCCTCTTCAGGGGTGAATCCAAGGTAGTCGAACATTTTGCTTTGGGTGGCCTTATCGTGAATACGAATGGACCCGCCACCAATCTCGTTGCCATTGAGCACTAGGTCATAAGCATTGGCTTTGACCGCGGCAGGATTTGTTTCCAATAGGGTCATTTGCCCTGGTTTTGGCGAGGTAAATGGATGGTGCATGGCATGGAAACGCTCAGTTTCTTCATCCCATTCCAACAAAGGGAAATCGACCACCCAAAGTGGTGCAAATTCGTCAGGTTTTCGCAGGCCAAGACGCTCAGCCAATTCCATGCGTAAGGCACTGAGTTGCCCTGGCACCTTATTTTTGGGCCCGGAGAGCACACAGATCAAGTCGCCGGACTGAGCCCCGGTGATTTCGGCCCATTTGGCCAAGTCTTCCTGGGTGAAAAATTTATCGACACTAGATTTGTAACTCCCATCTTCCTGCACCCGACAATAAACCATACCGGCAGCACCTATTTGCGGTCTTTTAACCCATTCGATGAGTTGATCAATTTCTTTTCGAGAATAAGCATTACCTCCGGGAACGGCAATTCCCACAACCAGTTCAGCAGTGTTAAAAACGCCAAAATCACGGTGCTGTGCACAGTCATTGAGCTGGCCGAATTCCATACCAAAACGAATGTCTGGTTTGTCGTTTCCGTAACGCTCCATAGCCTGGTCATAAGTCATGCGGGGAAAATCGCCGACCTGCACTCCGACGATCTCAGAAAGCAAATGACGGGTGAGCCCTTCAAAGGTATTTAAGACACCCTCTTGAGTCACGAAGGCCATTTCACAGTCAATTTGGGTGAACTCGGGTTGGCGATCGGCCCTCAGATCTTCGTCTCTAAAGCACTTGACAATTTGGAAATAACGATCCATACCGCCCACCATAAGGAGCTGCTTAAAGGTCTGAGGAGATTGGGGTAGGGCGTAAAATTGTCCGGCATTCATGCGACTGGGAACGACAAAATCACGCGCACCTTCAGGGGTTGATTTGATCAGATATGGTGTTTCGACCTCGATGAAGTTTTGACCAGAGAGATAATTCCGTACGGCCATACTGACTCTGTGACGAAACATTAAATTGTCGCGAACGGGTTTGCGTCTAATGTCTAAATAGCGGTATTTCATGCGGAGGTCCTCGCCGCCATCGGTTTGATCCTCTATGGTAAACGGCGGGGTCAAGGCGCTGTTGAGCAGGGTCAATTCACTGACCAAAATTTCAATGTCACCAGTGGCCATATTGGGATTTTTAGACTCGCGTTCTATGACGGTCCCTTTGACCTGTATGACAAATTCACGTCCTAATTTTTTAGCTGCTTCTATGGTTTTTGCATCCGTACGTTCTGCATCAAAGATGAGCTGGGTGATGCCATAGCGATCCCTGAGGTCTACCCAGATCATGAATCCCTTATCTCTGATTTTTTGAATCCATCCAGAAAGAACCACCTCTTGACCCAATTCATTTAGGCTAAGCGATCCATTGTTGTGCGTTCGGTACATATCGATTAAATGAGCCACAAAGTTAAGAAGAACCGTGTGAATTGTTTTTGGACTTTGGCACTGATTTTAACTTTGTAAGGGATGTTTCCCCAACAAGCGCAATAATTTACCCTTGAATTGATGCACCATTAAAAACAGCACAGGCACAATAATTAAGGTCAAAAAGGTCGCTACGAGCAGTCCGTAAATCACCGCCCATGCTAATGGTCCCCAAAAAATCACATTGTCTCCTCCAAAATAGATTTTAGGGTCAAAGTCTGTGAATAATGAGAAAAAGTCCATGTTAAAACCAATGGCCAGGGGAATTAGTCCCAGAACTGTGGTGATGGCTGTAAGCAATACGGGGCGCAAACGCGCCTTTCCTGCCTGGATGATCAAATCGTGGAATGTTGTTTCCGGGATTAATTGGGCGTGTTCAACCTCGTGCTTTTGCTGATGGCGATCAATTAAAAGCTGAGTATAATCGAGCAAAACTACCCCGTTGTTTACCACAATTCCAGCCAAAGAGATGATCCCCACCATGGTCATCATGATGACAAATGAGGCACCGGTAATCAGGATACCACCAAAGACCCCAATGAAGCTCAAGAAAATGGCCAGCATAATGATGGTTGGCTTTGAAATGGAACTGAATTGAAAAATCAACAGAAACATGATGAGTCCGAGTCCACTGAAAAAGGCACCCATCAAAAAGGTCATTTGTTTGTTTTGTTCCTCAATCTGACCAGTGTAATCAATATCTACGCCCTTGGGTAGCCCACTGAAGTTGTCCATATGGCTTTGAATTTGTCCGACGATGGCTCCAGCATCGGTAAAGCCTGGGGCTAGGGCAGAATATACCGTCACCACTCGTTTGCCATCTCTGTGTTTAATGGCGCTAAAAGAGGAAGTATTCCGTCTTTGGGTAACCGCGGAGAGCGGAATGTTTTTGAGTCGTCCTGTGGCTTGATCCCGGAAGGTGATGTTCTGGTCAAACAGCGCACTTTTGGTTTCTCTTTGGCCCTCTTCAAAACGAACATTGATGTCGTAATCCTCGCCATCTTCCTTGTAAATACCTGCTTTTTCGCCAAAAACAGCACGCCTTAATTGACGTCCTACTTGACCCGCAGCCACGCCAAGTCCTCCAGCTTTTTCACGGTCTACAAAAATTTCCATAGCGGGTTTGCCCTTATTTACATCGATTTTGAGCTCATCGATCCCGGGGATATTTCGTTGGTTAATAAAATTGCGCATCAATTCAGCTGTTGCAATCAACTCATCGTAGTCCTTGCCTTCGAGTTCGATATTAATCGGATAGCCCGCTGGTGGCCCAGTAGGGTCTTTTTCTACCGAAATTGAAACACCAGGATAACGGCCTTTCAATCGCTCTTGAATGCGCTTGCGCAATTGTTCTGAGTCGTGTCCTTGACGAAATTTGAATTCGTGCATTGTGGCGGTAATCTTGCCTCGATGCGGCATCTCTGCGGCATTACCGGCGTCAGTCTGAGGATTACCCGCTCCTTCGCCTACTTGAGAGACGGCCGCTTCAACCAATACATTTTTGCCAGTGACCGGGTCTTGATACATGGGGTCGTTTACGATCTCATAGACCTGATTTTCGATGTCCAAAGTAATGGCGTTGGTTTTTTCGATGTCTGTCCCTTGGGGATATTCAATATAAATGATGATTTGATTGGGCTTGTTGTCAGGAAAAAATTCTACACTGGTCCTCTGACTTCCTACCGAGGCCCCGAATAGACCAAAGACCACAAACAAGAGGATGAAGGTCCCCCCAAAAAACAGTCCAGGACGATAACCGGTCAAGGCAAACCTGAGCAGTTTTTTGTATTTGTTCTCCAGCCATGGTAAGGCGCGTTTTTGAAACTTATTGGCCCAATCTTTGATGCCGTATTTGTAGGCCCAAAATAGGGCTACAGTAAACAGCATGACGCTGCCCAATCCACGCACTGAACCCCCGGTCAATAGAATTAAAAGTCCCAATCCTCCCATGAGGTAGGTCAAGCGAATTAAACTCTTGCGTTTGATGATGCGCTTATCAATTTCCATGAATTGTGACACGAGCATAGAATTCATGAAAATGGCGACAAACAGGGATGAGCCTAAAACCACCGACAAGGTAATCGGGAAAAAGATCATGAATTCACCCATGACGCCCGGCCATAAACCCAATGGAATAAATGCAGCTACGGTCGTTAGGGTAGAAATGATGATGGGAAAGGCAATTTCTCCTATCCCTTGCTTGGCCGCTTGAATTCTTGGGAGGCCCTCTTGTTCCATCAATCGATAGACGTTTTCGACCACCACGATGCCATTGTCTACAAGCATGCCTAACCCCATAATTAGTCCAAACAAAATCATGGTATTCATGGTAAATCCGAGTAGTGACAGGACCATGAAACTCATGAACATTGACATTGGAATGGCGAACCCGACAAAGAGTGCATTGCGGAACCCTAAAAAGAACATCAACACAGTGACCACTAGAATGACGCCAAAAATAATGTTGTTGACCAAATCGTCCACTTGATTGATGGTTTTGGCGGATTGGTCATTGGCAATACTGATTTCAAGATCGCTTGGGAATACTTCAGCCTTGGCATTTTCAATAATGGCCTCGACTTTTTGCGCGGCTTCTACCATGTTCTTACCCGCTCTTTTTTTGACGTCCAGCATGACGACATTAGCGCCAAACTCGCGCGCATAGGTTGTGGTTTCTTTTTCTTTGAAGTTGACTGATGCGATGTCACTCAAATAAACGACTCCGCCCTGAGTTTTGACCACAAAGTCTGACAGGGCTCTGGGGTCGTCAATTTCGCCAATAATGCGAAGAGAGCGCCGCTGACCACTGGCAATCAAATTGCCCGCTGACATGGTCATATTCCCATTGCGTATGGCCCCCAGAATATCGTCAAAACTGACCTCGGCGGCCATCATTTTATAGATGTCCACTGCAATTTCAACTTCAAGATTTTGGGCCCCTCTGATGTCGGCCTTTTTGATTTCTGGCAAATCTTCAATTTCCTCCTCTAAATACTCGGCAAACTCTTTGAGTTTTTGGGTTGGATAATCTCCTTTTATGTTGATGTTGCTAATGGGCGCTTCTTCTGAGAAATTTAAATCAAAGACATTCGGCTCGACCTTAGCGTTGTTAAACGTTGGCCAATCCTCGCTGCTTTTTTCGCTTTCGACCTCATCTTTGACCCGTTGCTTTGCGGTCTCAACAGCAATAGATTCATCAAACTCTACAGTTATGATGCCGTAATCCTCTTGAGCAGTGGCAATAATTTCCACCACATTACTCAAGTTTTTGAGTCGATCTTCGAGAGGATCCACAATCAGTCGTTCGATGTCTTCGGCCGTGTTACCCGGATACGGGGCGCTGATGTATATTTTTGTCTCTTTAATCTCAGGGAAGGTCTCGCGCGGCATGTCATAATAGGCCTTTCCCCCTAAAATCAAGACCACCGTGATCAATACGTAAATGATCGTTTTGTGGTCAATGGCCCATGAGGCCAAGCCAAATTCCTTATGGAGATTTTTTTTGAATTTACTCATTGGATTCTGTCTTGAGAATTGAAATGGCCTGTCCGTCTTTTACGCTTCTTGCGCCCTCTGAAATCACGGTGTCTCCTGCCTGGATCCCCTCGAGAATTTCAACAAAATCACCTTCGGTCTTGCCGGTGACCACGATACGCTTTAAGGCAGTACTTTGCTCTCGCTCTTGGTCGTAAAAAGTGGTGTAAACGTATTGTTGACCAGCGGCGTTTTCTGAGATTACTGACTGGGGCACCAGCAGGGCTTGTTCGCTGGTGTAATCGTTGATCTGAATTTGCGCGGTAAGATTCGGCTTTATTTGTGACGTCTGCTTTGGTAAATCGACTTCGATGCTAAAAGTTCTATTTCCGGGATTAATGTAACGCCCGACACTGCGCACCTTTGAGGCTACTTTTAGCCCCAAAACGGGAAAATCAACCATTACTTTCTTGCCGGCTACCACTTCACTTAAATAGCTTTCTGGAACATCAGCCTTTAAGTACATATTGCTTAGATTGACCAAACGAAATACGGGACTTACCCCTGCGCTCACTACGGTACCTGCTTCGGCCAATACGGCATCAATGGTGCCGTCAAAAGGGGCGATGATTTGAGTTTTTTCCAGTTGCTGACTCAGTTGTTGGGTCAGGCTTTTTTGCGCTTCATATTGGGTTTTTGCTTGTAAAAACTGAAGTTCGCTTCCTATGTTTTGTGCCCAAAGTTTTTCTTGGCGTTCAAAAGTGGTTTTGGCCAGAGCTTCTTGCACCTTAAGTTGATTGAGTTGTTGGCTCAAACCATTGTCGTCTAAAGTGGCTAAAACCGCACCCTCTTTAACTTCATCTCCCACAACTACGTGGAGTTTTTTAAGTTGACCCGAGAACTGAGGGTAAAGGACGATGTTTTGTTTTGTCGCCACATCCCCTTGTACCTGAACAAAGTGTTCAAAGCGTTCAGGTTGAACGACCATGGCCGTAACCAAGGATAATTTCTCGCTTTGGTCGAGTTTCCCGATGGCCCGATCCAAATCCGCTAAATCTTGGGATAGGGCTTGATGCTGGGCCCCCAAATTCGCTCGAGTGGTTCTTAGCTGAGACAAGTCATTGGTGGCGATGACCTGTTCTACGGTGAGGGTTTTTTCTTGACAACCAAACACGGTCAGGCTAAGGAGAATGAAAGAAAGGATATGTTTTGTCATGGACGTGGATTAAAAGGTTTGGGGATCGGTGAATGTGTCTAAAACGGTTTTGGCATTGAGTAGGGCCAAAAGCGTGGTATAATAATTTTGTTGTGAACGATAATACTGTGACTGGGCTTGATACAAGTCAAAACTGCTCGAGAGGCCCTGATCAAATTTGATTTGATTTTTTTGAGCAACGCGTTCTGCCAGATTCATGCTTCTGAGGGCATTGTTGTAGTTGTCCTTAGTCAGGCTATAGTCACTCTTGGCGTTTTCAAAGGCGATTTGGGTGGCTTGTAAGGTTTGAGTATAATCTGTTTTGGCCTGATCCCAAGCAATTTTGGCTTGTTTGCTCCGCGCACTTCTAAAGCCACTGCTGAACAGAGGCAATTGCATTCTAAACCCTAACATTGATGACTGAAACCATTGCTGATCGCGCTCTGTAAAACTAAATTCGTCACTGAATCCTTGAGTGCTGTAATTTAAAAAAGCCGAAAAACTAGGTAGGGCTCTACTGCGTTCGAGTTGCCATTCCAGACGTCGTTGCTCCTTAAAGTTCTCAGCAATGCGCACGTCAATTTGACGATTGAGATCGAGTGTTGATTCTGAGGAGCCCGGCATCGAGGCGCTTAGCACTAAGCTATTGAGGTCATCGGTGAGGATCAATTCAGTCTCAAGGGGGACGCCCAATGTTGCTCTTAAAAGGTGATAGGCCAAAAGTTGGCTGCGACGGGCATTGTCCAGGAACCCCTTGACCTCCAAAAGGGTAATTTCTAACTGTTCCAGAGATTCCAACTCGGCCATGCCGTTTTGATAAACGATCTCTAGTTCTCGATAAGATTCTTTTAAGGCCCGATGATTGTTTTGAAAAACTGAAACCAGTGCGTCAGACATTAAGGCGCTACCATAGGCATTTACGACACTTTTTTCAACCTCTATTTGGGTTTTTTCATAAGCGTTTTTAGAAAAATCGAGAAAGGTTTTTGCTGCTTGAAGACCAACCAAATAACTCCCGTCAAAAATCAATTGTTCTAAAGTCGCTTGGGCTGCTGCGTTTTGCTCAGTCCCAAAGATTACTGGGGTAAAAGTCCCTGGAGCGCCGCCTGCAATCTCACCTGGGATGAGGGTTACGGGTTGTTTTAGGTTGTTGTTGTAGGTGATCGATCCATTGATTTGTGGTAAACCAGTAGCGGTGGTTTCCCACTTTTTCTTCAATGCTCGGGTCATTTCTCGACGCGCATTTAGACTGGCATAACTGCTGTCTTGGGCCAAAGTAACCGCCTGTGATAGGCTAAGTGTGTAGCTTTTGTTTTGAGCCAATAGGGTCATTGAACATAGGCCAAATAAAAGAAGAAAGGGCAGTGATCTCATGGTGTGGATTGATCGATGTATTTATTGAGCACCGACAAGCCTTTTTTGGTGACGATGCCGCGCAAATGATATTCTAGATAGGATTCTATCAGATTTATTTTTGGAAATTCAGTGATTGGAAAAACCGTATCGTCTTTGATTCCGGTCATGCCGATGAAATAAATTCTGGCCACAAATTCTACGTTGACATTATCGCGATAAAGGCCTTGTTCAATCCCTCGCCTGAGGTTGTTCAGGGTAATGTCATGGATGAGCTCAAAATTATTGCCTTTGATTTGCTTAAAAATCTCTGGATAATATTTTTGAAGTTGAAATTGTGGTGATGATTTTTCATCCTTGAGTTGCAATGAAACAAATTTTTTGATCTCATAAAGTTCTTCGATTGGATTGAGTTGTTGTTGACAAATCCAATCTATGCCGCTAGTGACCGTCGAGTAAATGGATTGAGTCACAGAACTCACAAGCGCGGATTTATTTTCGAAGTAACTGTAGATGGTTTTTTTAGACATGGAGAGTTCACGGGCGATGTCGTCCATGGTGATGCTCTTGAACCCAAAGTTCAAGAATAACTCGGTCGCTTTGTCTACAATTTTCTCTTTCACAGCGGGCAAATGTAACCAAGAAAACTTTTAGAACAAAAAAAGTTTCCTGCGTTTACAAAATTTTAACAAAGCTGCGTAAAGGCCAGCAATGAGTATAGATTCTGCGGGTCAGTCAGTAATATTTTTACCATAAATGCCCTTGAGGACCTGCTTAAACTGTATTTTAGCAAAAAATCTCGCATGAAGACGTTGGGTCATTATAAAGAAGTTTTTGAACAGGCCTTGGCCAATACCCATTGGCCAAGTTCGCCTCAGGGACTCTATGTGCCGATCGATTATATCATGCAGTTGGGGGGTAAGCGCCTGCGTCCCATAATGACCTTGATGATTTGTGATTGTTTTGGCGGAGATCATCATAAGGCCATTCCTGCAGGACTGGCGGTGGAGTTGTTTCATAATTTTTCGTTGATTCACGATGACATTATGGATCAGGCGCCTTTGCGTCGTGGACAGGCTACGGTCCATCACAAATGGGACCTCAACACAGGCATACTTTCTGGGGATGCCTTATTGATCTTGGCGTATCGACATTTTGAATCGTATCCACCAGAAACGTTTAGCGCCTTGTCTAAATTATTCAGTCAAACCGCCATTGAAGTATGTGAAGGTCAACAATACGATATGGATTTTGAGCAACGTATTGAAGTCTCAAAGCAAGAGTACCTCAAGATGATTGAGTACAAAACCGCTGTTTTAGTGGGCGCGGCCATGAAAATGGGGGCAATTGTCGCCGGTGCTGAGCTCGAGCAGCAAAATTTAATTTATGAATTTGGTCGTTGCTTGGGGATTGCCTTTCAGTTGCAAGACGATTATCTGGATGCTTTTGGCGATCCAAATGTTTTTGGAAAACAAGTGGGCGGAGATATCCTGAGCGGCAAAAAAACCTATCTCTATCTCAGTGCCTTGGAAAAAGGCAACGCTGAGCAAAAAGAGCGACTTTTAGAATTGTACCAAACCAACGATGTTTCTCCAGAGGATAAAGTGGCAGAGGTCAAATCTTTATTTGAGCAAACTCAGGGCGATAAGGCCGTACAGCAAGCCATAGAAACCTTTACCAAAAGGGCCTTCGACCAACTCGATCAGACAATTATTACTCAAGAAGCCAAGACGCATCTATTGGCTTTTGGACGGGAACTAATGAGCCGAAAGACCTAGATCTTCTAATTTATTTTTTGGCCTTTCATTTGGATGGCGACACCTTGATAATTATGAGGTTTAGCCCGCTTGTATTGTCTATTTATTGTATTTTTGTATTGTCAAAATCATAAACCCCAGCAGGAGTTTTAACTTATGGATCGATTTTCATTTCTCAATGCAGTACATCCCTCGTACATCGCTGAGCTTTACGATAAGTACCTGCAAATGCCAGACATGGTCGAGCCCAGTTGGCGGGCTTTTTTTCAAGGCTTTGATTTTGCCTTAGAACACGGCTCATTATCGGCTTTAGGCATAGAGGTTCAAGATCAAATTAATCCTCAGGTTTTTAAAGAATTTCAGGTCATCAAATTGATTGATGGTTATCGAACACGTGGACATTTGTTTACTAAAACCAACCCCGTTCGAGAACGGCGTCAATATCATCCAAGCCTGGCCCTTGAAAATTTTGGGTTAAGTGAAGCGGATTTAGACCGAGAATTTGAAGCGGGAAGTATCTTGGGTATTGGCAAAACTACATTGGGTAATATTTGTCATCATTTGGATCAAATTTATTGTGATTCTATTGGGGTGGAATACATGTACATCCGAAATCCTGATGAGATTCAGTGGATTCAGAATTGGTTGAATGTGAATGACAATCACCCGACATTTTCCCCAGAAGAGAAAAAACACATTTTAAATAAACTCAATCAAGCCATTTCATTTGAGAGTTTTTTGCATTCGAAATATGTGGGGCAAAAACGTTTTTCAATCGAGGGGGTTGATGCCATTATCCCTGGTTTGGATGCGCTCATTGAGTTAGGCGCATTAGAAGGGGTAGAGCAATTTGTCGTGGGGATGGCCCATCGTGGTCGCCTCAATGTTTTGGCCAATATTTTTGGCAAATCGGCCGAGGCCATATTTAGTGAATTTGACAGTAAGGAATACGACGAGGACGACTTGTTTGACGGGGATGTGAAATACCACATGGGTTGGACCAGCTTTAGAGAGACCGATAAGGGTCAAAAAATCCGCATGGATTTGGCGCCGAACCCCTCACATTTGGAGGCGGTAGATGCGGTGGTCGAAGGCATTTGCCGAGCAAAAATTGATGGACCCTTAGGTGGTGATGTCAAGAAGATTTTGCCCATTTTAATCCATGGAGACGCAGCCGTGGCTGGTCAAGGCGTGGTTTACGAAGTCATTCAAATGGCCCAACTCGACGGTTATAAAACAGGGGGAACCATTCACATTGTGGCCAACAATCAGGTGGGATTCACCACAAATTACTTGGACGCGCGTTCATCCACTTATTGTACCGATGTCGGCAAAGTGACTTTATCTCCGGTTTTGCATGTTAATGCCGATGATGCAGAGGCTGTTTGTCATGCGTTTAAATTTGCTTTAGACTTTAGAATGACTTTTGGGCGCGACGTATTTATCGATGTCCTGGGCTATAGAAAATACGGACACAACGAAGGAGATGAACCTAGATTTACCCAGCCGAGTTTGTACAAGGCCATCGGGCGTCATAAAAACCCACGGGACCTCTATGCAGATCAGCTTATGGCAGAGGGCGTGATTGATCAAAGCCATGTTCCCGCCATTGAACGGGCCTACAAGAATACCCTTGAAGATGATTTGGCTGCCTCAAGAGAGAAGGAGAAAACGGTGGTGACCGAAATATTGGCCGACGACTGGGCAGAGTATCACCTGGCCAAAGCAGAAGACATTTTAAAGTCAGTGGACACCACATTTGACCAAAAGGAACTGGACCGATTGGCTAAAGGCATCACTGAGTTGCCTGAGGGCAAAAAATTCATCAAGAAAATTCAGCGCATCATTCAGGACCGACATGACCGGTATTTCAAGGACAATCGCTTGGACTGGGCCCTTGGAGAACTTTTGGCTTACGCCACCTTAATGGCAGAGGGCTTTAATGTTAGGATTTCAGGTCAAGATGTTGAGCGCGGGACATTTTCACACCGACACGCCATCAAGAAAACAGAAGATGATTTAGAGGAAATCAACCTGCACAACACCTTGGGGCTTCCAGGCAATATGGACATCTACAATTCCTTGCTCTCTGAATATGCTGTGGTGGGGTTTGATTATGGTTATGCCATGGCTTCGCCAAAAACCTTAACCATATGGGAAGCTCAATTTGGAGACTTTTCTAATGGAGCACAGATCATGCTGGATCAATATATTTCTGCTGCCGAGAGTAAGTGGAAAATTCAAAATGGTTTGGTCATGCTTTTGCCACATGGTTATGAAGGCCAGGGGTCCGAGCACTCCAGTGCGCGAATGGAACGCTATCTCCAGCTTTGTTCGAGACAAAATATGATTGTGGCTGATGTGACCACACCAGCCAATTTCTTTCATTTATTGCGTCGACACATGAAGTGGATGTTTAGAAAGCCACTGATTGTCTTTACTCCTAAGAGTTTATTGCGTCATCCCGATGTGATTTCCACCCGAGAATCCCTAGCCGAAGGTCGATTTATGCCAGTCATTGACGATCAATTCTGCGAGAAAGAAAAGGTGCGCTCAGTGGTTTTCTGTACGGGTAAATTTTATTACGACATGACCCAGCGTAGAGAGGAAAATGGGCGAAACGATGTGGCTTTAGTGCGATTGGAGCAATTGTTCCCATTACCTGAAAATGAAATAGAAGCCATCATCAAGGCCTACCCAAATGCAGAGGATTACGTATGGGCTCAGGAAGAACCTGCCAATATGGGGGCATGGAGTTATATGTTGATGAATTTTAAAGCCACCCGCTTGCGGTTGGCTTCTCGAAACGTGCACAGTTCGCCTGCAGCAGGAAGCAGCACGCGCTCAAAAGCTCGTCATAAAAAAGTTTTAGACAGTGTCTTTGACACACCCAATACACCATAAGAAAACGTTGTATTATGTTAGAAATGAAAGTGCCCTCTCCGGGCGAATCGATTACCGAAGTTGAAATTGCAGAGTGGCTGGTCTCCGATGGCGATTATGTCGAAAAAGATCAAGCTATTGCAGAAGTTGATAGTGACAAAGCCACCTTAGAATTACCCGCTGAGGCCAGCGGTATTGTCACCCTCAAAGCAGAGGAAGGTGACGCTGTGGCTGTGGGTCAAGTGGTTTGTTTGATCGATACAGCTGCTGAACGCCCCGAGGGTCAAGCGTCTACTAAACCGTCCACTCAAAAGGCCGAAGCACCAGTGCCAGCGTCAGCACCAACCCCAAAATCGACTACGACTTATGCAACAGGGACTCCTTCCCCAGCGGCGAAGAAACTGATGGACGAAAAAGGGCTTTCTCCGGATCAAATAGTGGGTTCAGGACGGGACGGTAGAATTTTGAAAGACGACGTGGTCAAAGGGGTTCCCGCTATGGGGAGTGCCGCTTCAGAGGACCGTGGTGCGAGCCGCCAAAAACTTTCAATGCTCCGTAGAAAAGTTGCTGAGCGTTTGGTTTCTGCCAAAAATGAAACGGCCATGTTGACCACGTTTAATGAGGTTGACATGAGCGCGATTTTTGACTTGCGCAAAGCCCACAAGGAGGCCTTTAAAACCAAGCACGAGGTGAGTCTTGGATTCATGTCATTTTTTACTTTGGCCGTAGTGAGGGCTCTAGAACTGTTCCCTGATGTGAATTCTATGATAGATGGCGATTATAAAATTACTTATGACTACAAGGACATTTCGATTGCAGTTTCTGGCCCCAAAGGGCTTATGGTTCCGGTAATTCGCAACGCGGAACAATTGAGTTTTCGCGGTGTAGAAGCCGAAGTAAAGCGATTGGCATTACGCGCGCGCGATGGGCAAATCACCGTAGATGAAATGACCGGGGGAACCTTTACGATATCGAACGGAGGGGTCTTTGGCAGTATGTTGTCCACACCGATCATTAATCCACCACAATCTGGAATTTTAGGCATGCATAACATTGTGGAGCGTCCCGTGGTTAAGGATGGCAAGGTCGCGATTGCCCCGATTATGTATGTGGCCCTGAGTTACGACCAGCGCATCATCGATGGACGAGAGTCGGTAGGATTTTTAGTGGCCGTAAAAGAGGCCTTGGAAAACCCTATAGAGATACTGATGAACGGTGACCCAAAGAAGGCGCTAGAGCTTTAGATCCTGACTTGGCTCAAAAAATAAACCACAAAACAATGGCCCAATCTTAAGTCGTTGTTCCGGGGATATAGCATGACCTTAGTTGATACTCATACCCATTTGTATTTACCTGAGTTTTCTCAGGACATTGAGGCTGTTGTAGCGCGGGCAGTAGATCTGGGGATAGAAGCGTTTTATTTGCCAGCGATTGATTCAGAAACCACTCAAGCCATGCATGCCTTAAAGCGACGTTTTCCCGAGCGCATGCACTTAATGATGGGGTTACATCCGACCTCCGTTAAAGAGAATTACGCGGATGAATTGGATCATGTGCATGACCAATTATCCCATGGGTCTTTTTGTGCTGTTGGCGAAATTGGTATCGATCTCTATTGGGAGCAGAGCACCCTGCCATGGCAACAAGAAGCCTTTGCGCAACAAATCCTGTGGGCTCAAGAGTTTGAATTGCCTATCGTGATTCATTGCCGGAATTCTTTTGATGAAATTTTTGAGGTTTTGGCTGCTGTCAAAGGGCCACTGCCAAAGGGTATTTTCCATTGTTTTTCTGGGGCACTTGAACAAGCCCAACACATTATTGACTTGGGACTGAGCCTTGGAATCGGTGGTGTGACGACTTTTAAAAACAGTAAAATTGATCAATTTTTATCTCAGATTCCCTTGAAGCACTTGGTTCTCGAAACCGATAGTCCTTATTTGGCCCCAACTCCTTTTCGCGGGAAACGCAACGAAAGTGCTTATCTTTATCATGTAGCCGAGCGTGTTGCTCAGATTTACGATTGCCCATTGGCGCAAGTTGCTGAGATAACCACGGCAAATGCACATACTATTTTTAAGTCATGAAAAAGCCGCACATACTGCTGATCTATACCGGAGGAACCATCGGTATGATTCGTGATTTTTCTTCTGGAACCCTCAAGGCGTTTGACTTTGATCAGCTGCTCAAACAAATCCCTGAGCTCAATCTTTTAGATTGTAGCATCGAGACCATCTCTTTCGAAACGCCTGAAGACAGTTCTAATCTGAACCCCTCGCATTGGGGCATGATGGCCCAGATCATCGAACAACATTACGATAAGGCCGATGGCTTTGTCCTGCTTCACGGAAGTGACACCATGGCCTATTCGGCATCGGCGCTCAGTTTTATGTTACAGGGTTTAACCAAGCCAGTGATTTTGACGGGATCTCAATTGCCGATCGGTGATTTGCGAACCGACGCCAAAGAAAATTTGATTACCGCCATTCAATTAGCGGCTATGAGACAAGAGTCTGTAGCCCTGATTCAAGAGGTTTGTATTTACTTTGAATACAAGCTGTATCGCGGTAATCGTACCACCAAAATCAACGCCGAGCATTTCGAGGCATTCGCCTCATTCAATCATGCACCATTGGCCGAAAGTGGTGTGCATTTGAGTTTTAATAAAGGCTTGCTCTGGCGATCGAAAAACACCCAACTCGTTGTGCGTCATCAAATGGATGCGCCAGTGATTTTAATCAAGATATTCCCAGGACTGACACCAGCGATTCTGGACCATATGTTGAGTGCACCCGAAATTCGAGGGGTGGTCTTGGAAACCTTCGGCAGTGGAAATGTGCCCAACGCCCAAGAATTTCTTGCACCCATTGAGCGCGTCATTTCCAGAAGTATTCCTGTGGTTAATGTCACCCAGTGTTCAGGGGGGTCTGTCGAGCAGGGGCTTTATGAAACCTCCAGTAGCCTAATGCATATGGGGGTTATTTCTGGTGGAGACATGACCACAGAGGCGGCCTTGACCAAACTCATGTACCTGATTGGCTTCAATGAGACCATGGAGGGCATTCGGGAACAATTTGCCCGATCTTTGGCGGGTGAAATTTCTTTGTGATTTCACCAAGCCTTTGAGTGACCCATAAGATCAGTATTGAAATCCATGAAATTGGATCTCGAGTCTTGATGGACATCTTTTTTTTGCGATATTTGCGCCCCGAGCATGTAATGGTTCGGATTTAGAGAGGTGGCCGAGTGGTCGAAGGCGCACGCCTGGAAAGTGTGTATACGCCAAAAGCGTATCGAGGGTTCGAATCCCTTCCTCTCTGCTAAAGATCAATAGGCCAGGGCTTGTTTTTGTGTCTTTGTGTTGTGACCATGGAAAAATTAAAGTACTTCGGTTTTGCTATGAGCTGCTTTGCCGCTTTGTTTAAATTGATGTCCTGGCAGTTTGCCCAGTACCTATTAGTTTTAGGCCTGGGGTCTTTGGGGGTCTATTTCATGTGGCGCATATTTGATCGTTAAACCAGGGCCCAGTCCATTGCGCAGAAAGCGATCTACCCGAATTATTTGCCCGGTGAATAAAAATTCTTCTGCTCGATTGAGCACCAAAGCAATAAGGAGGCTGCGGTATTAAATGGGCGCCAACGTTCAATCAGACGGTCCAAATCTTGATCGCTGAGTGGATCCATGGCGTAGTTTTTTTTGATGCTGTTGATCAGGGCCAAATCTCCTTTGGAGAAAATGTCGGGCGCCCCCATGACAAAAATCAAAAACATTTCAATGGTCCAACGACCGACTCCCTTTATATCAATCAGAGAGCGATAAATTTCTTCCGCTGTTTTTGACCCGTAATCTCTGGGCTTTTCACTAAAATGAGCATAAATATTTTTGATGTATTCGACCTTTCTGTTGGACAGGCCCACACCTTGTACCAAGTCATGATCCAGGGCCAAAATTTGTGAATGATTCAAGCCATCGATGAGCGTCAAAAAACGGGCTTTAATGGTCTGGGCCGCCTTGAAACTGACTTGTTGTTCCACTACCAATAGGGCCAGCGCCTTGGCATGATCAGTTTCATAACGGTCACTCAAGGTAATTTCATGGCCAAATTGCTCTGCCAAATAGGCCATTACAGGATCTTTCGATAGAGATTTTAGCGCTTGAGAGAAATTTATTTGATTCATATTTTAAGGTGGATGGGTGGATAGAAACACGTCACATTAGCCCTGTGAATTCTGTGGATTTATTTCGCGGTTTTAAGTTAAGGTTAAATTTTGATAGAGAATCATTTAACCTCACTATTTTACGCTGCTTTGAACGGAATCCCACCGCTAAATTCGATTGGGTTTTGATTGTAGATAAACTAAATATTTTTATATCTTTAGA
>WTIY01000108.1 GCA_011525065.1 Flavobacteriales bacterium | reverse complement strand
GACAAAGTGTTGGGTTAAAAAAACAACCAAAAAGAGTCCCGAAAGGGCCATGGCAAACTTGCGCGTAACTGAAGAAGAAAGTAGGCTCATTTGTTCTTTTCCATTTAGGTAGACAAAAGTAATACCTCGCGTCATGAATCACAAACTTTGAGCCTTGTTTTCGGCAAAATCAAACCACAAAAATCGGCCCGAGCAGAACTATTCGATTGTTAGGGTTGAATTGACCGTAGCGTCCCCAATGGTCAAGACCAATGAGTAACTCCCTTTTGGCAAGAAAATCATACCGTCTTCTCTGGGAGTAAGCGCCTGTCCAGTGGCCTTTTTAAAGGCTTTAAGCTGATTTTCACCAAGGGTGAGATCGTAAGACCAAACATTGTATCCCTTATCCGTAGACAATGTCTTTTCCCATATGGCCTGCTTGCCGGTTCCCATGAGTTTTAAATGGGCTTGCCCCGACTCAGGGCTGAAAAATTCGAACTTGAATTCTGGCATTCGCGCTTCTGACCATTGGCTGTAGGCACGACCCCATCTGGACGAGTGTTTAACCCCTTTACCGGGAAGGGCAAACAAACCTCTTGCACCATGATTCAAATAGGCCTGCAATCCGGAAATGTCGGTAATGTAAATGGAGCGACCATGAGTGCCTGCGACCAACTCTTTTGCTTGGGCTTGAACCACTAAATCGTGACACGCTACTTTCGGCAACCCTCCATCAAAAACGGCCCATGAATCGCCTCGATCAAAACTCACATAAATGCCATCATCCGTGCCTAGGTAGAGCAAATCCGGATGACTGGGGTCCTCACGAATCACATTCACAGCCCCCAGTGGTAGATTACTGCTAATTGAGCGCCAACTTTGACCAAAATCTTCTGTCACGTAAACATAAGGCGTGAAATCATCCCATCGATAGCCGTTCAGGGTGAGGTAAATTCTGGACGGTTCATGAGCGGAGGTCACGACTCGGCTAACCCAGAGGTTTTGCGGTAAACTTCCACTGATTTCCGACCAGCTAACTCCTGAATCACGAGTCAAACTCACCACACCATCATCACTACCAGTGACCAGGGTGTTGAAGTCAAAAATTGATTCGCTCATGGTGGTCAATGTGCCGTAAGACACATTGCCCGATATTGGCCCGTGGGTTAAGTCTCCAGAGATGGCAGTCCAGTGATCGCCTTGATCAAAACTGCGGTGCAATTTTTGACTGCCCAAATAAAGAATGTCTTGATTGTGGTGGCTAAGTGCAATCGGTGTTTGCCAATTAAAGCGATAAGGACGCTCTCCAAGTTTGTGCTTAGGCTGAATGTAGGTCTGCTGGTCGGTATCCAGATTCAAGCGGTAATAATTTCCAAATTGATACCCGGTAAACACCACATTATGATCTCTTTCATCGATGGCTACTTGCATGCCGTCGCCACCCATAATCATGGTATAAGGATACTGGCCCGATTGATGCCAACGCACACTTTCAACGGTTTTGCTCGAGCCCTTCCAAACACCATTGTCTTGAAGTCCGCCATAAACGTTATACGGTTCAAGGTGATCCGCAGCCACAGCATAAAATTGGCCTACTGCCGGGGTGTTGCATTTGATCCAATGCGCCCCGTTGTCGTAGCTGATATTAAGTCCACCATCGTTGCCGTTGATCAAATGGTCAGGCCGATTTGGATTAATCCATAAGACATGGTGATCACCATGCATGTTCGGAGCGTCCAGACTTTTGAAATTTTGGCCCCCATCATCTGAATGCAACAAAGGCACGCCGTAAATATAAATGTCGTTTGAATCCTTTGGATTTACGTGAATTTTTCCAAAGTAATAGCCGTAAGAGTAGTATAGGTTGTCCAAAAAACCCTCATGGGTTTTGACCCAAGTCTTTCCGGCATCATCACTGCGATAAACCTCAGCACCAATGACCGGGGTGTCGAATAATTGTGCATTTGAGTCATACAGGTAGTCCTTCAGGGCTAAAGGACTGATGTCTTTTTTGGCCACCATATTTTTTACTGAGCTCGCTGTGTACTCTTTCTGGAAACCATTACGACGCAAAAAGGCCTCTAAATCCTCATCATCAAGGCCCTGAAAAGTTGTCGCCGTCATGTTTTCAAAATCTGCAGCCTTGAGACCCGTGTCATCTTCAGCCTGCGACGGACGGTGATCTTGATTGTCCAATATGGCGTAAACCGTTCGATCATCGTACACTGCAAGACCAATCCGACCTACCCCTGCACCGGTCGGAAATCCGCTATTGGCCGATGTAATCAGTGACCAAGTCTCCCCGGCATCTGTGCTTTTATATATCCCGCTCTTGGAGCCACTGCCCTTAAAATTCCAAGCTTTTCGGTCTTTTTGCCAAGCCGCAGCGTAGACAATAGAGGGGTTACCGGGTTCGGCCGCCATTTCGATTATTCCAGTATCTGGTCCGACATAAAGGGTTTTATTCCAGGTTACTCCGCCATCGGTCGACTTGAAAACCCCGCGATTGGAATTTTCAGAATAGAGATGTCCGACTACACTGACCAAAATCTGATCGGGACGGTTTGGATCGAGCAAAATTCGACTGATGTGGTGCCCATCCATCAACCCCATGGAGGTCCAACTGGCCCCTGCGTCGGTGGTTTTCAGTAAGCCAATTCCAGCATAAGATGATCTCGAAGCATTGACCTCACCTGTGCCGACCCAAATGACTTTATTCTGCCAATCCACGGCCAGGGTACCTACATTTTGGGTCATGGCATTGTCCAATATGGGTTCAAAGCTCGTACCATTATTTTTGGTGTGCCAAACGCCACCACTGGCGTAGGCTACATAAAATTCCGTTGGATCATCAGGATTGACCGCTAAATCCACGACACGCCCACTCATAATTGTAGGCCCAACACTGCGCCACTTTAAGTTTTTTACGGCAGAGGTTTCATGCATTTGCTGTTTAAGCTCAAGGGCATCAGCAATGTCTTGAGCGGTCGATGCAGGGGTTTGAGCCGTGATGGGATTTAGGATCAAAAAGGCGAGAAGAAAAATATAAGGTCGTTTCATTTTGATGGCGTTTAAATCGGTTTTGCTAAGCTAATTAAAAATGATCATCCCCAATCGATGAGCCTCATGAATTTATGCCCGAGCACTGACCAAAGCGCCAGTATTTTGTCTATTTTTGAACAAACAAATTTTTCAGGCTCATGAAATACAATCGGATTGATAGCACTCTGTTTACCACGAATCGACAGAATTTTATGGCTCAGATGGCGCCCAAAAGCATTGCTGTTTTTAACAGCAATGATCAATACCCTGTGAGTGCCGACACCTTATTGCCTTTTGAACAACACCGAGACATCTTTTACCTCAGTGGCGTCGATCAAGAGGAGAGCATTCTACTGATGTTTCCAGATGCTGCAGAACCAGAGCATCGCGAAGTACTTTTTTTGAGAGAGACCAACGCGCACATCGCGGTTTGGGAAGGCGCCAAGCTGACTAAAGAAGCAGCCTTAGCCACAAGTGGCATTAAAACCGTTTATTGGCTGTACGAGTTTGACCGAGTGTTTTTTCAACTTATGACTCAGGCCGATACCATTTACTTTAACACCAATGAGCATTACCGACAGGCGGTAGAGACCCAGACGCGTGAAGACCGTTTCATTGAGGCCACCAAGAAAAAATTTCCGGCTCATCGCTGGGCCAAAAGCAATCCGATACTCCAATCCTTGCGCGGGGTTAAACATCCTATAGAGATTGATTTGATCAGCAAGGCTTGCGCAATCACCAATAAAGGCTTTCGACGCATTTTAAAGATGGTGAAGCCAGGCGTATGGGAATACGAAATTGAAGCCGAATTCATCCATGAATTCCTGTGCAATCGATCTAAGGGTTTTGCCTATACCCCAATAATCGCAAGTGGTCAAAACAATAATGTGCTCCACTACATCGAGAACAACAAACAATGTCAAGAGGGCGATTTACTGCTGCTCGATGTGGGTGCGGAGTACGCCAATTACAGCAGCGATATGACCCGGACCATTCCGGTCAGTGGGCGCTTCACCAAACGACAAAAGGATATTTACAACGCTGTTTTAAGGGTCAAAGAAGAAGCCACTAAACTGCTGGTTCCCGGGGCCTTTTGGAAGTCCTACCACGAAGAGGTGGGTAAAATCATGACCAGTGAACTCCTTGGATTAGGGCTTTTGGACAAGGCAGATGTTCAAAATCAAAATCCAGAAAAACCTGCCTACAAAAAGTATTTCATGCATGGAACCAGTCATCACATGGGACTCGACACCCACGATTACGGTCTGCTTTTCGAACCCATTACGGCCAATATGGTCTTTACCGTAGAACCGGGGATTTATCTCCCAGATGAGGGTTTTGGTGTGCGCCTAGAAGATGATGTGGTGGTTCAGTCACAGGGGGATCCAATTAATCTAATGGCTGATATTCCCATTTTGGCTGATGAGATCGAGACGCTCATGAATGAATAATCCTCAAAAAAACATTTTGTTGGATCACAGAATAACAGGTCAAGGACCCGTGGTATTTTTTTTGCACGGTTTTCTTGAAAGTCAAGTGATCTGGGCGCCCATAATAAAGGAGCTTGAGGACTGTTTTTGTTGCGTCCAAGTCGATTTTCCGGGTTATGGTACAGCGACTGACCAAGACTTTCCGGAACATCTTAGTGAGCTGGCCCAAAAATTGGACAGCCTTCGCCAAGGGCTGGACATTGATTCGTTTTCGATCGTAGGCCACTCCATGGGGGTATATGTCGGTTTGGAATGGCTGAGGATCGCTAAGGCCGAGTTGCAAGCCTGCATTTGGGTTAACGGCGATGTCCTGAGCGACCATCCCAAGCGTCTTGAAGAAAGACGCAGGAGCATATCGCTGTTAAAGCGCCACAAAAAGGCCTATGTATCCATGGCCATCAAGGGTCTTTTTCCACCACAAAAACATGAACAATACGGTCCAAATATCATACAGCTTACCCAAAATGCCTTGGGGTGTAAGGTCCATAATCTTGTAAACTCGGTTTGGGCCATGAGTCAACGGAAAAGTCAAAGGGAGGTATTCGCGGACTTTCAAGGAGTGAAATATTTGATTGCAGGACTACAAGACCCGCTCATTCCGCTTGAACAAATCACCGAGACATCGCGTCTTTGTGGTGCTGAGTTGAAAACCTATTCAGGAGGACATATGGCCTGGCTCGAGGCCCCAAAGCTGATTATCCAGGCTATAAATCTGGCCCACCACCAAAACTGAGCATGTCAAAATAAAGCGACTGATATTAGAAGCATGCTGGCCATCGAACCCACCCTATTGGATATGCGGCTCATCAAGCAACCCAAAACTGACCATTAAGTCTTATTGTTCCGAGATAGGATCCCAACCTCGGGCAATAAGCGGAATTTTGGTTTGAGCTCGGGTCACAAGATGCACGCCCTCTTTTTCTGCAGTCATGTGACCGATGACCGTAAAATTTGGATTGCCTTTTATGGTGTCATAGTCTTTTTGTGAAAGGGTAAATAGGAGCTCGTAATCCTCTCCGCCATTGAGCGCTACTGTGGTGCTGTCCATGTTAAATTCCTCACAAGTGCTGATCACCTGAGGATCAAGGGGAAGGTGTTCTTCATAAACCACAGCCCCAAGTTTTGAGGCCTTGGTTAAATGCAACACCTCTGATGAGAGCCCATCGCTGATGTCGATCATTGAGGTGGGCTTTACCCCCAACTGACGAAGCAACTCAATCACGTCTTGTCGGGCTTCCGGTTTGAGTTGACGTTCGACTAAATAGGTATACAAACTCAGATCAGGCTGATTGTTCGGATTGACTTGAAACACTTGTTTTTCACGTTCCAATACTTGTAATCCTAAATAGGCTGCACCTAAATCTCCAGTGACAACCAAAAGATCGTTGTCTTGAGCACCATTTCTTTTCACAACATCTTCATCAGCAGCAACACCAATGGCCGTAATGCTGATGATCAAGCCTGTGGCCGAGGAGGTTGTATCTCCTCCGATCAGATCGACCTTGTATCGATTACAAGCCGCAGAAATGCCGGCGTACAACTCTTCTAGAGCCTCTAGTGGAAATCGGTTAGATACTGCAAGAGAAACAGTGATTTGCCGGGCATCGGCATTCATTGCAAACAAATCACTGAGGTTGACCATAACC
>WTIY01000083.1 GCA_011525065.1 Flavobacteriales bacterium | reverse complement strand
TTTCTCGAGCTTGCTTTTTGCATTGGCCAAAGCCTCTTGAGTCTCCAAAGCAAAACCTACTAAAAATTGATCCTTCTTGATTTGCCCTAAATGGGCTGCAATATCCCTAGTCGGACTTAAGTCAAGTGAGAACGAAGAAGTCTTGTTTTTTATTTTGTGTCTGGCCTCAATGGCTGGCTTAAAATCGGCAACTGCAGCACAACAAATCACGGTATCGCACCCATCAAAATGTTCCAAAACAGTTTCAAACATTTCCTCTCCCGTGACGACGTCAAACTTTTTCACCCCAGGTTGAACCTTTAAATCAGCCGTTGGCCCAGAGATCAAAACAACCTCTGCCCCCAGGGCAGAAACATGATTAGCAATGGCGTAGCCCATCTTTCCACTGGAAAAATTACCCAAATAACGCACCGGATCAAGCCGTTCGTAAGTTGGCCCTGCTGTGATTAAATATTTTTTACCTGAAAGTGGCGCTTTACTTTTAAGGTCCTGTCGAATAAATTCTACAATGTGCTCCGGTTCAGCCATTCTTCCTGGACCGATCAGCCCACTGGCCAGTGGACCCTCTTCTGATGGAATCATCAAATTCCCATAACCCGTAAGACGCTCAAAGGATTCCTGTGTGGCCGGATGCTCGTGCATATCCAAATCCATGGCTGGGGCAAAATATACGGGACATTCTGCTGAGAGATAAGTGGCCAAAAGTAGATTATCACATGTCCCGTTGGCCATTTTGGACAAAGTGTTGGCCGTAGCTGGTGCCACGATAAACAGATCCGCCCATCGCCCTAAATGAACATGATTGTGCCACAAGCCTTGATCCAAGGCTTCTTCATCTGTAAAGGTCCAAAAGACTGGATTTTCGGAGAGTACCGATAAGGTTAGCGGCGCGACAAATTCACGGGCATCCGGGGTCATAACCACGCGAACCTCAGCGCCTTCCTTTTTAAGCAAACGCACTAAGGACGGTATTTTGTAGGCAGCAATGCCTCCGGTAACGCCAATTAAAATGTGTTTTCCCGCGAACATAAGATTGGGTGCTCGTTTAGTCGATCACCTCATCCTTAGTGTTGCGGTGATAGATTTTCTCTTCGAGCCACTCCTGAACTGCCAAAGCATGGGGTTTTGGTAAACGCTCGTAGAATTTCGAAACTTCAATTTGCTCTTTATTTTCGAAAATCTCCTCTAAACTGTCGTTGTAGGTCGCGAACTCATCCAACTTTTCAGTGAGTTCCTTTTTGATGTCCCCGTTAATTTGCGTGGCGCGTTTGGCAATAATCGAGATTGCCTCATAAATGTTTCCTGTAGGGGCGTCCAATTGATTTTTATCAATAGTCGTGGTATTCACAGGGGCGTCTGAATTTCTAATATCGCTCATAGAGATCGTTGATTAATTTGTAGATAATGACTGTTCTTGTAATTGGGTATTTATTTTCAAGAGTATTTCCTCAGCTTGACCGCGCTTGGGGCCATTGCTGTAATACTTCATAAAACTTTCAAAATATTTTTTGGCGCTCTTTAAGCGCTCTTCAACCAAATAGGAAACACTGTTTTGGGCCAAAACAAAAGCTGCTTCAAGTCGACCAAAATAGGCCTCCTCTCGATAAATCGATCCCGGGTGATCCTTGATGAAATTATCGTAAGCTTTAATCGAGGCTTTATAATCACTGATTCGAAAATATTGCTTGGCCGTTTCGAAATCCTTGCGCTCTAATTTTACCTTCAACTCTTGAACCATAGTATTGCAATCACCTCTAAAATTAGAGTCAGGATAGTTGTCCACAAATCCTTGAAGTTTTTCCAAGGCGATGTAAGTATCCTTTTGGTCTAGAGAAAATCTGGGTGATAATTCATAATAACTTCTGGCCGACTTGTATGCAGCCATTTCAAGAGAATCACTCTTGGGGTAGGACGCTACGAATCGTTCAAATTGATAACCAGCCAAATAATAATCCTCGAGATTATAAAAGGTATTGGCATAGCGATACATCAATGGTTCAGCCTGAGGTTTTCCTCGATAAATCGGTACAATTTGCTCCATCAAGGGCAATGCCTTTTTGAACTTGTTGGCCTTGTAGAGCGAGTCAGCCATGCTGTATTTGGCCGAGGTGTCGTCAGAACGTAATAACTTCTGATATTCTCCACATCCTGTGGTCAAAATACTCAAAACAAGAGCAATAGCAATATTGCGGTGATTCCAATTCATCGGGCAAAAGTAAGCAATAAATAACAGTATTAAAAATAGATTTTTAGGTCATTAAGGGCGTCCAATACCTCCAGTAAGTCCTCGAAAATGGTGACTTTAAGATTTAAACTCACGTGCAAAATTACCAATGCGTTCTGCCAATGTTTCATCGACCTGGACTAAGGGCAATCTCAGAGCGTTTTGAACCAACCCCATTTCAGCCAATAAGCATTTAATTCCAGCGGGGTTACCTTGCTCAAAGATGAGTTCAATAACGGGCAACAAAGGGTAATGCAAGGCCAAAGCTTTGGACAAATCGCCCTTTAGACCCGCCTGAATCATCGTGCTGAATTCAGACGGATATGCCTGGCCAATAACAGAGATGACCCCTTTACCCCCCATGAGTGTCATGGGAAGGGCTAGATGATCATCACCCGAGATAACCAAAAAATCAGATGAGACCAGCCCAATGACCTCCATGGCTTGTCCCAAGTCCCCTGAGGCCTCTTTTATGCCGATTATGTTTGGATGCTCACTGAGCTCGGCCACCGTTTTTGGCAACAAATTACTCGCAGTTCTTCCCGGGACATTGTAAAGAATAACCGGAACATTACTGGCATCGGCTACAGCCTGAAAATGGGCTTTAAGACCAGACTGAGTGGGCTTATTGTACATCGGGCATACCGATAATACAGCCGCAATATTATCCGCATTAACGGACTGAGCGGCCTCTACAACGGCCTGAGTGTCGTTTCCACCAACACCGAGTACCACAGGGACCCGACCCTGGTTTTCCTCAAGAACTAGGCTTAAAGCACGTTCTTTCTCTTTTTTGCTCAAGGTGACGCTTTCTCCGGTCGTTCCCATGACCACCAAATAGTTAATGCCGCAATTGATTTGATGATTGACTAAAACGCTCAACGCCTGTTCATCCAAATGACCACTTCGATCAAAAGGGGTGACTAGGGCCACTCCTGTTCCTATTAACTCGTTCATATTTTCTTATTTAAAATCCCCATATACTTGACAAACTCACTACGCAGCAATTCCAGACGCTCTGGTGACACGCCAAGAGAAAGGTCAAATAGAGCCGGATTAAGCCCCTGACTACCGACTTTGAACTTGCTTTTGGACTTGGCCACGACCAAATCTAACAATTCATTGCCAGGATTGTACAGCGACAACAGCACGTCAAAAGAGGTCTCGATGAATTCCAAGGCTCCAGGATTGTCAATCCGACCCTGCCAATCAAAATCTGCATTGGTCAATTGATTTTGCCTTAACGTGGGTAATTTCTTTTTGACCTCCAAATAAGTAAAAATCTTAATGTCCTTTGGGGCCATATTTAAGGCTACATACCAATCGTACAAGGCATCAAACTCCGGAACCACTTGCTCATCAATTAAAATTCCAAGCGTACGACATTTGGCGTTAATCTGGGAGCGATCACGAGATTTTAAAGCCTGTGCCAAGTCTCGGCTGAGCCATTTCTTTTTAAGCCATTCTCTAATTTGATGCCACAATTCCATAGAATCAATTCGCCTTGTTAATCATTTCAAAAAAGTCGTTCTCACCAATAATGGGTATACCCAATTGATCCGCCTTTTGACGTTTGCTCGGACCCATCTGATCACCAGCGACCACATAGGAAGTCTTGCCAGAAATACTGCCCACGACTTTACCCGAATGTTCAGTGATTAAATTCTTTAATTCGGCCCGACTGACCTTTTGGAATACCCCGGATACCACAAACGACAATCCGTCTAGTGCAGCTGAACTCAATTGTATTTGTTCTGTACCCATAGCTTCAAATTGACAGCCGTAGCTCCGGAGTCGCTCGATGCGATGCCAATTGTCCGAATCAGAAAAATATGCCATTAGACTGTCGGCAATTTTCACGCCAATATCGTCCACGGCCAATAATTCATCTTGGGTTGCCGCCTTGAGTGTATCTATATCGGGAAAAGCCTGCGCCAATTTCTGCGCCACTGTTTCTCCCACATGTCGAACACCCAAAGCGAATAATACTTTGTGATAGGGCTGTTTTAGAGAGTCTTTTACTCCCTGAATTAGATTTTCAGCACTCTTCTGCCCCATGCGCTCCAAGGGGACGACCTGATCCATCCTCAAACCGTATAAGTCCGCAAAATCATTGATAAGGCCTTGACGTACCATCAAGGCAACCGTCTCCTCACCCAACCCATCGATGTCCATGGCCTTTCGAGAAATGTAGTGACTGATGCGGCCGATAATCTGTGGCGCGCACTCGGTTTCATTAGGACAATAGTGCTGGGCTTCGCCCGACAGCCGAACAAGAGGTGATTCACACTCAGGACAGGACTCAATAAAGCCAACAGGCAGGGCATCTTCTCGGCGCAAATGATCGCGGACGGCCGTTATTTTAGGAATAATTTCTCCGCCTTTTTCAACCACAACTACATCACCAAAATGCAGATCTAATTTCTCGATTTGATCGGCATTGTGCAATGAGGCACGCTTGACAACGGTTCCTGCTAATTCAACAGGTCTTAGCTCCGCCACAGGCGTAATCGCCCCAGTTCGGCCGACTTGATAAACCACATTCAACAATTCAGTCTGTACTTCTTCTGCTTTAAATTTATAGGCCATGGCCCATCTGGGGGCCTTTGCGGTATATCCCAGCTCGACTTGTTGATTGAGATCATTGACTTTAATTACAACACCATCGATTTCATACGGCAGCTCGTGTCGGTGTTGGTCCCAGTAATCGATAAAAGCCATAACCTGATTCATGTCGGCTGCAGCTTTGGCTTGGGCCGGCACCTTAAATCCCATGGCGCGGGCTTGATCCAACATACTTTCTTGGGTGTCAATGGGCCATTTTGCCCCTTGAATGCTATAGAGGAAACAAGTGAGTGGTCTTTTGGCAACCTCTGCACTGTCCTGGAGTTTTAAACTCCCTGAAGCGGTGTTTCTTGGGTTTTTGAACAATTCCTCTCCCAGCGCTGCCCGCTGTTCGTTCAGCTGCTGAAAGCCCGATTTAGTCATGATGATTTCTCCCCTAATATCAAATCGCTCCGAATTTGGCGCATTAACTTTTAGGGGGACAGTGTTTATGGTACGTATGTTTGCGGTTACCTCGTCGCCTTGCAGTCCATCACCACGGGTAACGGCTCTTAGCAAACGTCCTTGCTCGTAAGTCAAACTGATTGAAGCACCATCGTATTTTAGTTCACACATATAAGTCACTGGTCCATCGACGACTTTTTTGATACGGGCTTCCCAATCCAATAAATCTTCTTTAGAATAGCTGTTGTCCAAAGAATACATCCTGTGATCGTGCACCACGGTCTCAAAAGACTTAGTGATCGAACCCCCGACACGTTGGGTGGGTGAATTTGGATCGGCAAATTGTGGATGATCGCGCTCCAAATCTTGCAGTTCTCTGAGCAATCGATCGAATTCAAAGTCAGAAATCACTGGCGTATCCAACACGTAATAGCGGTGATTATGGGCCTCTAATTCAAGGCGGAGTGAATTGATTTTTTCTTCCACACTCATAGGACAAATATAAGGATTCCGGCGGCGAGATATCGACCATATACAGATAAATTAGTGCCTTAGTTTTAAGGGCGCACTCCCAAAACAAAACGGGGTTTTCCCCACTCATCTTCGCGCGTAATGACCTGGGTGTAGGCCAAGGCCTCGAGCATCTGATGAACCTGATCAGCATAGCGGTAGTGACATTCAAAATAAAGACGCCCTCCCGGGTTAAGATGATGCCGCCCTTGATCTGCAATTCGCTCATAGTAATTAATAGGATCCTCATCCGAGACAAAAGTGCCCCATGTGGCTCGTGCTGTCTTACATTATTGTGCATTAATGGTTTTTCACTCAGAGGAATGTACGGCGGGTTCGATACCACCAGGTCAAATGACTGACTTGGCCAGGGCTTGAAAACGTCTTGGACTTGCCATTGGACCAACGCCCCAATACTGGTTTGATTTTCTTTGGCCAAAGTCAAGGCCTCTTTAGAGATATCCCAAG
>WTIY01000011.1 GCA_011525065.1 Flavobacteriales bacterium | reverse complement strand
GTCGTGGACAGGTCAACGATATGGGTGACCGTGCAGGGGCTAAAGCCATCAAGGCTGAGGTGCCACTATCTGAAATGTTTGGATACGTGACTACCCTACGTACTTTGTCTTCGGGTCGTGCCACTTCAACCATGGAATTTTCACATTATGCAGAAACGCCTACTAATATTGCCGAGACGGTGATTGCTGAGGCCAAAGGAACTGCTAACGCTTAATATTCACAGCAATGAGTCAAAAAATAAGAATCAAGTTAAAATCTTACGATCACAATTTAGTAGACAAATCTGCTGATAAAATCGTAAAAACAGTTAAGAGCACTGGTGCTGTGGTTACGGGTCCTATTCCTTTGCCAACGCACAAAAAAATATTCACCGTGTTGCGCTCACCACACGTGAATAAGAAAAGTCGTGAGCAATTCCAGTTGAGTTCTTACAAGCGCTTGCTGGATATTTACAGCTCTTCTTCAAAGACCATTGACGCACTCATGAAACTTGAGTTGCCAAGTGGTGTCGAAGTTGAGATTAAAGTGTAATGACCGCTCACTGAAGTGAGCACATGTCCTGAGCTGCGTGCGAGGGAAAAACGGAAACAAAATAATATTCAGGACTGAAGTTATTTTGGTCCTGTTTTTTTGAATAAAAATTAAATAATTAAAAAGTAACATTTATGTCTGGGTTAATTGGAAAAAAGATAGGGATGACCAGCATCTTTGACGAGCGAGGAAAGAACATTCCTTGTACCGTGATTGAGGTTGGGCCCTGTGTTGTTACCCAAGTCAGAACCAAAGAGGTTGACGGGTATGAAGCGCTTCAACTGGGTTTCGATGACAAAAAGACGGTAAATAAAGCTGCTCAGGGCCATGCCCAAAAAGCAGGGACTGTTGCCAAGCGAAAAGTCGTCGAGTTCCAAGGATTTGAAGAAGATTACAAACTAGGAGATACTGTGACGGTAGAACACTTCATCGAAGGAGAGTTCGTCGATGTGGCAGGAATTTCAAAAGGAAAAGGATTTCAAGGGGTAGTAAAGCGCCACGGATTTGGCGGTGTGGGTCAGGCGACTCACGGTCAGCACAATCGTTTGCGTGCTCCTGGATCGATCGGTGCTGCATCATATCCTGCACGTGTATTCAAAGGAATGCGCATGGCAGGTCAGATGGGTAACTCTAAAGTGAAAGTTGAAAACTTACGCGTGTTAAAAGTGGTTCCTGAAAAGAATCTGCTTGTGGTCAAAGGTTGTGTGCCTGGTCACAAAAACGCTTATCTAACAATTACAAAGTAATGAAGGTAGCAGTATTAGACAGAAACGGAAAAGATACGGGAAGAAAGGTGGACCTTTCGAAGGACGTATTTGGTATTGAGCCCAACAATCACGCAGTTTATCTAGACGTGAAGCAATATTTGGCCAATCAGCGTCAAGGAACGCACAAAGCCAAAGAAAAGTCAGAAATTACAGGGAGTACCCGTAAGCTTAAAAAGCAAAAGGGAACCGGTACTGCACGTGCGGGAAGCATCAAATCTGGTATTTTCAAAGGAGGAGGTCGATTTTTTGGACCGAGACCGCGGAATTACGGGTTTAAACTCAACAAAAATTTAAAGCGTTTGGCGCGACGATCTGCCTTGAGCATGAAAGCCCAAGACAAAGCGATCGTGGTGTTGGAGGATTTCAACATGGACACGCCAAAAACCAAAGAATTCACGGTATTATTACAGTCTTTAGGCCTCGAAAACAAAAAATCTTTGTTTGTCTTGGGTGACTCGAATAATAATGTATATTTGTCGTCGCGTAATTTGCAAGGCACTGAGGTTGTAAATAACTCAGAATTAAGCACTTACAAGATTATGAATGCAAACAGCCTTGTGTTGTTTGAAGGTTCTTTGGAAAGTATTGAAGAAAACTTAAGTAAATAGACACAAGATGGATATCTTAATTAAACCTATTATTACGGAGAAAGCCACGCGCAATGCGGAGGATTTTAACTGCTTCACCTTTGTGGTGAACCCTAAGGCGAACAAGATTGAAATCAAAAATGCAGTTGAAGCTGCATACGGTGTTTCAGTAACTTCAGTTCGCACGATTAATGTCCGCCCAGATCGCCGTGTTCGTTACACGAAAACAGGGATTCAAACTGGTAAAACAAATGCGATTAAAAAAGCAATTGTACAGGTGGCGGAAGGTGATACAATAGATTTTTATGCTAATATCTAAAGCAATTTAGATGAATAACAGACAACAATGTCAGTAAGAAAATTAAAACCAATCACCCCAGGACAGCGATTTAGAGTCGTGAATGGATTTGACGCCATTACGACTGATAAGCCGGAGAAGAGTTTGCTCGCTCCGAAAAAACGTTCAGGGGGAAGAAACAGTCAAGGAAAAATGACCATGCGCTATATCGGTGGTGGTCACAAGAAGCGTTATCGAATTATCGATTTCAAACGCGATAAGCACGGTATACCCGCAACCGTAGCCTCAATTCAGTACGATCCAAATCGCACAGCATTTATTGCCCTGCTCAACTACCAAGACGGTGAAAAGCGATACATCATTGCGCAAAACGGTCTTCAGGTTGGACAAAACGTAGTTTCAGGAGAAGGCGCTGCGCCAGAGATAGGAAATACCCTTCCTCTTTCGCAAATCCCTCTTGGAACCATTATCTCATGCATTGAATTGCATCCTGGACAGGGCGCGGTCATGGCCAGAAGTGCTGGTGCTTTTGCTCAGCTCATGGCTCGTGAAGGTAAATACGCTACGGTTAAATTACCATCCGGTGAAACCCGAATGATTTTGGTGACCTGTTCAGCGACAATTGGTGCTGTATCAAACAGCGACCACCAGTTGTTGGTGTCTGGTAAGGCTGGTCGTTCACGTTGGTTGGGTCGTCGTCCTCGCACTCGTGCGGTGGTTATGAACCCAGTGGATCACCCAATGGGTGGTGGTGAAGGGCGTTCTTCAGGAGGACACCCAAGATCTCGTAAGGGTATCCCAGCTAAAGGATATCGCACGCGATCTAAGACTAAAGCGAGTAATAAATACATTGTAGAACGTAGAAAGAAATAAATCATGCCAAGATCATTAAAAAAAGGACCATACGTTCACTATAAGCTAGATAAGAAAGTTGCGGCCAATGTGGAGTCCAACAAAAAGACGGTCATCAAAACTTGGTCTCGTGCCTCGATGATTACACCGGATTTTGTGGGTCAAACCATTGCAGTCCACAACGGTAAGCAATTTGTCCCTGTCTATGTGACCGAAAACATGGTAGGACACAAATTAGGTGAATTTTCGCCGACACGATCATTCCGTGGCCATGGTGGAAACAAGAACAAAGGAAAAAAATAATAAGCCATGGGAGTTCGTAAACGAGAAAGAGCAGAACAAATCAAGGAAGCGAAAAAAACACAGTATTTCGCTAAGTTGAACAATTGCCCAACATCACCGCGCAAGATGCGCTTGGTTGCCGACTTAGTTCGTGGTGAAAAGGTCAATCACGCCTTGAATATTTTAAAATTCAGCCAAAAAGAGGCCTCACGCCGTTTGGAGAAGCTTTTGTTATCGGCCATTGCCAACTGGCAAGCCAAAAACGAAGATGCTTCTTTGGAAGACGCCGACCTTTTTGTTAAAGAAATTCGCGTAGACGGTGGCAGCATGCTCAAGCGTCTTCGTACCGCACCACAAGGTCGTGCACACAGAATAAGAAAGCGTTCCAACCATGTAACTTTGGTTTTAGGAGCTAACGATAACACACAAAGCTAGAAAGCAAATGGGACAAAAGACAAATCCAATCGGAAACCGTTTAGGGATCATCAGAGGATGGGAATCCAACTGGTACGGTGGCAACGACTACGGTGATAAACTCGCCGAAGACGACAAGATTAGAAAATACGTTCATGCTCGTTTGAGTAAAGCCAGTGTGTCTCGCGTAATTATCGAGAGAACTTTAAAACTTGTAACCGTTACTATCACGACGGCCCGTCCTGGAATCATTATTGGTAAAGGGGGTCAAGAGGTAGACAAGCTGAAAGAAGAACTTAAGAAAATTACTGGCAAGGAAGTACAGATCAACATTCACGAAATCAAGCGTCCGGAATTGGATGCCTTCTTGGTGGCCTCGAGCATTGCTCGTCAAATCGAGAACCGTATCTCTTATCGTCGTGCCATCAAGATGGCCATTGCGGCCTCAATGCGCATGAACGCAGAGGGAATTAAGGTGCAGATTTCAGGTCGTTTAAACGGTGCCGAAATGGCGCGTTCTGAGGCCTATAAGGATGGTCGTATCCCCTTGTCGACATTCAGAGCGGATATCGATTATGCTTTGGCAGAAGCCCACACGACTTACGGTCGTTTAGGGGTCAAGGTATGGATCATGAAAGGAGAGGTATACGGCAAAAGAGAATTGTCACCTTTAGTGGGCCTTTCAAACAAGAAATCCGGTGGAAAAGGAAATTCTGGACGTGGCGGTAACAAGTCACGACGTAACAGAAAGTAATTTTTTAAAGACGAAAGAAAATGTTACAACCAAAAAGAACAAAGTTTCGTAAAACGCAAAAAGGCCGCATGAAAGGTAATGCAGGTCGTGGAAATCAATTGTCATACGGAACTTTTGGGATTAAATCGCTAGACTCAAATTTCTTGACGGCACGTCAAATTGAAGCGGCGCGTATCGCTGCGACACGTTACATGAAACGTGAAGGTTCGATTTGGATCATGATTTTTCCTGACAAACCCATCACTAAAAAACCGTTAGAGGTTCGTATGGGTAAAGGAAAAGGTGCCGTAGAATATTGGGCTGCCGTAGTTAAGCCAGGGCGCGTATTGTTTGAAGTCTCTGGAGTGTCCTTAGAAACAGCAAAGGAAGCTTTGCGTTTGGCGGCACAGAAACTTCCGGTAAAAACGAAGTTTATCATTTCTAGAGATTATCAAGCTTAATTTATTGACATTGTCATTATGAAACAATCAGAAATAACAAAAGCATCAACAGCGGAATTACATGAGAAGCTGGCAGAAATTAAAAAAGAGCACGCCGATTTGCGTATTGCTCATGCCATCTCTCCGCTGGAAAATCCAATTCAACTCAGAGGGCTTAGAAGAGCTGTAGCGAGAATTGCGACTGAAATAACTAAAAGAGAAGTACAATAATTGTGCGCCACTGAAACATGGAAAAAAGAAACTTAAGAAAAGAACGAATCGGGGTAGTGACCAGCAATAAAATGGAGAAGTCCATTGTGGTTAGCGAGGTTAAAAAAGTAAAACACCCGATGTACGGAAAGTTCGTGTTGAAGACCAAAAAGTACGTCGCGCACGATGAAAAAAATGACTGCAACGAAGGGGATACTGTTCGCATTATGGAGACCCGTCCATTGAGCAAGACCAAGTGTTGGAGATTAGTAGAAATTATTGAAAGAGCTAAGTAATCATGATACAACAAGAATCAAGACTTAAAGTAGCAGACAATACCGGAGCCAAAGAAGTGCTTTGTATCCGTGTATTGGGCGGTACCAAAAGACGATACGCCTCTATTGGTGATAAAATCGTGGTTACTGTTAAAGAAGCAACGCCGAATGGAAACATCAAAAAAGGAAGTGTCTCCACAGCCGTAGTGGTGCGCACTGTAAAAGAAGTCCGTCGTCCTGATGGATCTTACATCCGATTTGATGATAACGCTTGTGTTCTATTAAACCCTCAGGGTGAAATGAGAGGGACACGTGTTTTCGGACCAGTGGCTCGAGAATTGCGCGACAAGCAATTCATGAAAATTGTCTCACTAGCACCAGAGGTGCTTTAACGCAAAAACCGAAATGGAAAAGCTAAAGATAAAATCAGGTGACCTCGTATTGGTTACTGCGGGAGACCACAAGGGCAGCGAAGGAAAAGTACTTCGCGTGTTAAAAGACAAGAACAAAGCAATCGTAGAAGGGATTAATCTCGTGAAGAAACACCAGAAGCCTAGTGCAGCTAGTCCTCAGGGTGGGATCAGCGAGATGGAAGCGCCCATTCACATTTCAAATCTTTCGTTGAAGGATCCAAAATCTGGTCAAGCGACACGAGTAGGATTTAAAATGGAAGGTGACAAGAAAGTTAGGTTTGCTAAAAAATCGAATCAAGCATTATAGTTATGGGATACACACCAAGACTTAAAGAAGAATACAAGAGCAGAGTTGTTTCTGCCTTGACCGATGAGTTCGGTTACAACAACGTTATGCAGGTCCCTAAACTCGAGAAAATTGTTGTTTCTCGTGGTGTGGGTAATGCCGTTGCCGATAAAAAACTCATCGAATACTCAGTAGAAGAATTGACTAAAATCACT
>WTIY01000117.1 GCA_011525065.1 Flavobacteriales bacterium | reverse complement strand
GGATAAGGTGGCTTCTGATGGCTCAATCTCTCGGGCTACGGTTGCAATTTTGTAGGCGGTTGATTTATTCTTTTGGCCTTCAATTTCGATGATGTGAACCCCAAATTGAGATTCAACAACTCCCATATCCCCTCTTTTGCCCTCAAAACAAAAGTCACGGAATGGCGTCACCATAGTGTTGTAACCAAAATAGTCGTAATGACCACCATTTTCTACACTTCCTAAATCACTCGAGTGTGCACGGACAAAGGATCCGAACTTGCGACGATTCTTTTTCAATAAGGCGTAAAGGCTATCAGCAAATGCACGTGCCTCTGCAGGAGTGCGTGTAATGCTGTCTGCACGGCTCAAGCCAACAGGAATAAGAATATGACGAGCCTCGACAGAGTCCGGCATCTGCATGGTTGCGACGACTTTAGACAGTTTAAAGCTACCGGCATCACGATATGGCCCATAGACCGTACCCTGTGGTAGCGTAGCCAATGAATCTTTTAAGATTTGAGATAAGTCCGACGAACGCACCCACTGGTCATTGTAGTTCTCGTCAGAGTTATCATTGACAAAAAAGGCCAAATCGTCAGTGGTCTCAAAATCACCAACCAAATCAGCCATTTCAGATTTCTGGAGGTCGACATCTTCTTTGGACGCTGATTCCTCAAAAATCACATATTCCAAATCTACCATCGGGTCAACTTCAAATTCTTTTGCGTTAGCCCTGATGTAATCTTTGATTTCTGATTCACTCACGCTGACTTCTTCATCTGGAATACTTGAATAGGGCACATGAAGGTATTCGATATCGATTTTGTCATTTTCAAAGCGGTACAATTGTTCCCCATCGGCCATTGACATTTCAAGACCACTGGTCACAAGCGTTGCATAATTCGATTGACCTAAGCTCTCGCGCACCCCCTTGAGGAAGGTATCCCACTGTTGCTTGGCACGCGGATTATTTTGGATGGCAGACATATACTCGATCAAACGGGCGTCACTGTAAACGCCATTTTCATCTTGAAACGTTGGGTTGTTGGCCAAAGTCATACGCAGCTGGTCATTAAGCTGTTCTTCGGAAATGTCCAAACCAAGCGCTTTGACTTGTTGATCGTAAAGCAAGGCTTTTAACTGACGATCCCAAACAAGATTCATGGCTTGTGATGCCGCTGCATTAGGGCCGAGATTTCTCTGGTATTCATCCACTTGAGTCATGAATGCCTCACGTAAAATCTCTGTACCATTGACCGTAGCCACCACATTTTGAACACTAGAAGCACTGCTTCCTTTGTTAATGATGTCACTCAGAATGAAAGAAAATAACGCCAAGGCAATGATGAGAATCAAAAACACACCACGCTTACGAATACTGTTTAATACTGCCATATTAAGTCAATTTTGATAGTGGGCGAAAATACCACTTATTAACGATTTATGAAAAATCTGAATTAAAAAAAACGCGGTTCAGGCCTAAATTCAATCTTGGTCCTTGCGCTGTAGTTCCACCAACTCAATTTTTGTGTTCGAAACCTCAACAATGGTTAGGTTAAAATCTTCAATACCAATAACTTCCCCTTGCTCGGGTATTTCCTCCGCAACATGGACGACTAGACCGCCCAAGGTTTCATATTGCTCGCCCTCGGGCAAATCTAATTTGTAGGTTTCATTGAGATAGTCGACCTCCAATCGAGCCGAAAATCGCCAATGACCTGATTCTATCTCTTGTTCTACAAGGGCCATTGAATCGTGCTCGTCTTCTATCTCACCGAATAATTCTTCAATGATGTCTTCCACAGTGATGATGCCAGCAGTGCCCCCGTACTCATCGACCACCACAGCGATACTTTTACGCTTTCGGGTCAGCGCCTGTAATATGTCTTTGGCCAGCATGGTCTCAGGAATAAAAACCACAGGCATTAAAACTTGATGAATGACCTGGGGCTTTTTGAACAACTCAAAGGAATGAACATAACCCAAGATATTATCTAAATTTTCCTGATATACTAGGATTTTAGACAAACCCGTTTCTGTAAATTTTTGCCCCAATTCTTTGGGACTGGTTGAGACATCTACACCAATCACCTCGGTTCGTGGGATCATGACCTCCCGAGCCTTAACGTCAGAAAACTCTAAGGCATTCTGAAAAATTTGAATTTCACTGTCCACCTCATCCTCGACCTCCAAACTCTCCATCTGTTCGTTGATGTAATGACCCAATTCCACCTTGCTAAAACTGAGCTGTAAATCATCTCCAGGAGTGCGAAATAACACCCTGAGCACAAAATCGGAAATCCAGATGACCCATTCGGAAATCACCGAAAATAAAAGATAGAAAATGTAAGCTGGAATCGACAGAATCACCACCAACTGATTGGCATAGATTTGAAAAAAAACTTTAGGCAAGAATTCAGCGGTCCACAAAATGACCAAAGTCGAAATCAAGGTATGCACCAGTAACTCATAAAATCCATCCAAAGGAATCCATTGCATCAGGACGTCCCCCATAAAGAGTCCGTAAATTACCAAAGCGATATTATTGCCCACGAGCATGGTCGCAATAAATTTTGACGGCCTACGGGTGATGCGTTTCAGCACTGCTGCAATTAAGCTGCTGCGTTTCTTTTCAATTTCAAGGTGGATTTTATTGGCCGAAACATACGCAATTTCCATCCCAGAGAAAAAAGCCGAAAAAAGCAGAGATACAAGAATGATAAAAAACGACTCCTCCATGGATTACTTCGAGCGATTTTCCATATTTTTTCTGAACCAGCGCTTGAATAAATACATCCCGACGGCCACTACAGAAAAAATGATAAACATGTAGGCCCGTTGACGATTTTCTTCCCAGTTCGTCAAAACCAAGTAAACTGAAAATCCCGCCATGGCGATGTAGCCGTACTCAAAAAGTCGATAAATTTTATGTCGCATATCGATGAATTATTCAGGATCAACAATGCGTTGAATGCCCTGATTGTTTCTTGAAAGAAAGATAGTAAAATCTTCATTGGCGTCAAATCGACTCCCGTCGTTATATGAGCCATCGCTGAAGGTAATGCGATAGGGTTGATCCGTAAATAACCACTTGGCGGATTGATCCCAGTACAATTGTTGTGCTTCCAGGACATTACCATCTGCCGTGGTCAAAACCACATTGTCCCGCAAATCGACTAATCCTGTATTGCTGTAGCGGATGGCGTAATCAGAACGGACGGTACTTTCCTTATCCTGGTCAAAAAAATGAATGTTCAAGCCTTCGGGGAATTCTTGAAAAGCAAACTCAAAATTGCTGTAATCCAAAAGTTTTGGCGTAATTAGGTTGGTCACTAGAAGGCCTGAGTCCGTGTACTTCAAGTTAACCTGTTCCCCCTCAGCAATGGGCTGATCATCACTCAAATTCAGTAATTGTACTTGGTCATAAGTGCCCTCACAAGAAAAAAACGCCATGAGTCCTAAAAAGACAATGGCGCTTATTTTAAAATATTGAGTGAGGCGTCGCATTAAAGATTTGGCACTTTGACACTACCACCAATCCAACAATTGATGGTGATTATTTTTCCTGCCATGCCTTCGGCAAAAATATCACTTTTGCTGGGTGCTCTCTGGCGATAGCTGTCTGATGTCGCACGGGCCGTAGCCGCAATTGAGGCGTCTACACGTGCCGCACGATCGGCCATTTCTGCAGCTTTCCAATTTATGGCGCGCTTTTCAAAGACACTTCCTCCACAATCATTCGAACTTTTTGAGTACATGTCAGCAATGCGCAAATAACAGATGCCTTTTGATGGCTTTTGCTCCAATACTTTGTAGTAATTACTTCTTGCCTTACTGTAACTTCCCCTTTTGCGATAATTCTCTGCAATGGCAAATAAATAATCAGCGGCTTTGTTCAAGTTTGTTTCTAATTCAACCGCTTGATTGTAATAATCAATGGCGTCTGAATTATTGCCGTCACGATCGGCCAAGCGACCGAGGTAGAACGCAGATGCTGCAGAGGGCTGCAGGGCATGTAACTCTTGAACCAATTGGTAAAACAAGGGTGTTTCACAGTCTTTAGCATTCAATCGACTGGCCGCACTTTTCAACCAAGCAATGTCGCTCTTTTTCTCGTCAAAGTTCTTTTCGTAAAGCGGAATCAAATTATCACAATCCGCTACAGTCCCTAACTTAGCGTCGACACTTTGTTTAATCTTTGAATAGTATCCCAAATACTTTTCATATCCGCTTAATTTCTTTTTGTCCTTGCTACTAAGCGTTGCTCCAGACTCTTCTTTAGCAATCATTTTATTGATTCGGGTGGCGTAATTGCCCTCTTCCTTTTCAATTTTCTCCACAACGATATCATAAAGATCAAAGACCTCCTGAATGTCCTTTTGACCATTTTTGTACAAATCCATGGCCAGTGAAAAATAGGTGTAAATGCTTTTAGGGCTCTTAAAGTTTGGTTCATCCGTTTTAAAGGCCAAATCAAAACCATTGAATTGACTCATCTTGTCACCAATTCCATTGTCGTACTTGATTTGGGCAATATCCGCAAGAATGTCCCCTTTTTTAGATTTTTTCGGGAAGTATTTCATGCGCAGCTGATAGGCGTTTTCCAGATCTTTGATCTTGGTTTTATCTCCCTGCTCAATAAAATACTCAAACATCTTGACGGCATACTGATAAACCGCCACACTGTACGAAGGACATTGTGTGATCGCTTTTTCATAGTGCGTCAAGGCACCTTCGTAATTCTTAATCTTGGCCGGCTCTGTGAATAAGGAGACGGCAATGGTGCACTCGTCTTGAGCGCGAACCGCTGTTGTCATCATGATGGCAAACAATGCCAAAAACAAAAGTTTAGTCTTCATAACACTAAATTAATCATATAATCTTTTTTCAAACCATTTGTCGCTCAGCGACAACCCAACAAAAACATTAACAAAGGATTCCTGTACAAGTCCATTGTCTTTGGTTCCTCTTCCGCCGTACTCGACGCCGATGTTGATGTTGGAAAAGGACCTGCCTAGATTCAGTCCAAGTCCAAAAGACATGCCAAACTCAGAAATGGCATTGCCGTTTACGTTAATTCCTGTCTCCTCAAATCGAAAACCACCTCGATAAACGATGCGCTTCAGCATGCTCGAAAAGGAGTTGTAATCTGGGATATAAAAGCCCCCCATTCTAAATTTTATAGCGTCTTGATAGGCCACATTGTCCAAATCCACAGTACTGATCGAGAGATTGCTGGTTTTTTGAGCACTGACCTCTGCAGAAAGTGACCATTTGCGCTCTTGAGCAAGACCCAAACCGAACGTCAACTGGGACGGATATACAAAATCCGTGTTGGCCAGTTCGATGTCTCGTTGATCAATAGCCGAAGTGTTTCCGTTTGGAAGCAAAAGCACTGTGGCAATTTGCCGGGCATTTTCGGAGACGAATTTAGTTTCTGGGGTATATGAAAAAGAGGCCAACCCTTTGAGTTTACCGCTTAACATTTTCTGATACTGAAGCCCCAAATTGACACTTAAGCCAAGTAAGTCACTTTGATTGTTTTCTTCAGTTCCTAGCTGAATCTCTTCCTGAAAGGTTACAGCGTTATTGGAAATTTTACCAAAATTATAATTCCCTTCAGCACCCAAACTCAAATTAGGGGTAAGGGCATAACCCAGACTAAAAAAGACCTTGTTCATTCCTCCGCTACCCGTATATTGAGTGGTGCTCGTACCATCGATGTTTTCTAGCTTGTAACCCGAAGTAGTCAAGGGGAGCAAACCAAAAGCTCCGGCAAATTTACCCATAGGAAATCCAATGGCCATATAATCCAATGTTGTGGTTGTGGCGCGCTCACTGGCGGTGGCGGTGCTGAGTGTATTGAATTTATGACTGCCAGCGATGGAATAATTGACCAGTTTAAGTTTGGCCAGGCCGGCAGGATTTAGAAGATTAAGGTGAATGCTGTCTGAATAAGTACTGACCCCACCCATAAGCCGATTCTCAACAGTACCTCTAAAATTCAAATTTCCGATGCCAAAGAATGAATAGGGGGACGTAGTTCCCTGGCTCCATGCAGACGCAGTAATGGCAAATGCCAGTAGGAAGATTATTTTTTTGAGCATCAGTCCTTAGTTAATCAATAAAATTTCGTTGAGTCCGAGTAACAAAAAATTAGGATGGGCAAAGATGTCATTTTTTATGTGATCTCGCAAAATTTCGAGGTCTCCTCCTGTTAAAATTGTCGTTAAATCAGTATTGTAGCGACGATATTGATTCACAAAGCCATTGATCTCATGAACCAACCCAAAAAATGCGCCATGATGTATCGATGTTTCAGTCGTCGCGCCATACCATCCTAAGGGC
>WTIY01000003.1 GCA_011525065.1 Flavobacteriales bacterium | reverse complement strand
GCGCTGGTAGTGGTTAAAAAAGCCGAGTAATTCCCCGTTTAAGTTTCCTTTTTTATATCGTCCTCCTAACTCACTGTTCCAACTGACTTCAGGTTGAGATTCAGGCGTAAATCCAGAGGGAGAAAATCCCTTATGCAGGCCTCCAAACAACTGTATTTCGTTATTTGGTTTCCAGCAAGCACCGAGGCCTGGGATGATAACGAAGCTTTCATTTAAGGTCGTTTCTTGTGCCGGAAATTGTCGATCTAAATTATCTGTTCCGTAGTCTATGGCGCTCAGGTTGATCGATTCTATCCTTAACCCAGGCTTGAAGGTGAGGGCACCAAATCGCTCGGTATATTGCAAAAAAGCCGATACGGCCTGAGCCTTTTTGATTTTATTGGCATTGCTCCCACGAATACCGGGATTGGTCAGGATCATCTCTTGATCCTCTAATTCATAAGTATCGACCCACTGGAATCGGTCCTCAGCATCTTCATGCCATCGAAGGCCGAGAGAAAGCTGTCTTTTTGGGTTGTTTTTGTCCGTCCAATCAACTCTAGTCTGCGCCCCTCGAGAATAATACGTTCTGTTGTTGGCTTTCACCTCGAGGGCGGTGTTTTCAATTTGATTGGGTCCGATAAGGCTTTGATAGCCTGAGTTGTACAGTTCTGGTTCAGCCAGAATTGAAGCAATTTTGATTTTTTCATCACCCACCCTAACACCGTCTAATTTATACCAATTTCTTCTAAACTGATTGTTGTACAGACTGCTAGTGATGGTAATGTTCCGGTTTAAAGACCACAAATGAGTCAATGACACTTGTTGATGATAAGACCGCATCTCGTCATTTTGAGAGGCGGCGTATCGTCTGTATGGATCTTTATTATAGTCGGATTCTGTCAAACCGAGATAGGTTTCGTTGGCCCGTTCTTGGGCGTAACCAAACTTTACTATGAATTGGTGTGCTCCGTTATGTCCTTTAGGCGCCCATTTGAATTTGGTCAAAAAATCTTGCTTATTAAACCCCGTTGAGCCCCCGCCGTCAATGGTTTTAAAACCGTCGCTGTGATAGCCAAGCCACTGGGTGATATAGGTAATTTTTCCAATTTGATCGCCTAGGGTAAATCGTTGATTTTGCGTATCGAATTGGCCCCCAGAGCCTCGGGCTTCCAAGGTGAATTTTTTGGGCAAGGCAACAGACATAAAATTAATGGCACCTCCCGAGGTATTGGGGCCGTATTCAATTTGACTACTGCCTTTAAAAACTTCTAGGCCACTCATACGTCCTAATGAGGGAAAATAATATGCGGCTGGAGCGCTGTAAGGTGCTGGTGCTGCAGGGATGCCATCTTCCATTAAATTGATTTTTGCACTGCGAAGTGGTGCAGTACCGCGCATGCTGATGTTGGGTCTTAAGCCAAATCCATCCTCTTCATACACTTGGACTCCCGTCAAGGTTTGAAATAGACGGTTTGGATCCAAAGATCCGTAGCGTTCGATGTCTTGACGACTTAATTTTTGCGCAGAACCCGTTCGTTGACGCGATTGAAAGCCGTCAATAACCGAGTTGTAGGTCAATAATACTGTGGACAGCGCTTCTGGGGCATCCACTGATTGAGGGCTGATTGAGTCTGCTGTGCCTGTAGCCTTTTTTGGGGAGGAGGATTGTGCATTCATACTGAGTATAGTCCCCACAATTAGGAGCGTCAGTAATCGGATATTGGCATTCGAAACCCTCAATTAATTTTATTTAGACTGATTAAAAATAAAGGGCAAAAGTAAGGGCTGATTTGCTCAAATCCAACATTTATTTGAAGACATTTTTAATCGATTCAAGCAGAGGACTTTGGAATGATTTTTGTTTTCACTTGAGCTGGAATCATGAAATCAATTTAGATGATACGTTTACTCTTAAGTGCCATGCTCTTTTGTCTTCCCCTGACCTTGAATGCACAAAAAATATTCAGTACAGATTATGCCCATCAAGCTGAGGTCCAAGTATTTGTGACTAAACATGCCCATCAAGCCGATCTGTTGGTATTTCGCACTCAGTATGCCCATCAAGCCAAAGATAATCGTGGTCTTTGGTTTTTTACTGAGTACAGCCATCAAGCGGATCGCTTGATATTTTTTGTTGAATACGCCCACCAGGCGGACTTGCTTATTCACTTTGTGGATTATGCCCATCAAGCGAGGTGGCAATCTGGGACCAAAAAACACTTGATGTTTCGTTGACCAACGCCTTTTAGTTATCTTTACCGCCGTTAACTCATGCCTATCAGTTCATGTCCCATGATCGCTTTTTGGACCTTCCAAAGCTCGACTTGCCAACCGCTCCAGGTCAAGTCTCAATAACTGCGCCCAGTAATATCGCTCTGGTCAAGTACTGGGGTAAAGAATCGGGGCAAATACCAAAAAATGCGAGCATCAGTTTTACCCTCAAAGAGTGTTTAACGCGAACTACCCTGAGTTATGCGCCCATTGATCATCGAGAAAAACATTCGAGCGGCCTTGACGGCCATTTGAGCTTTGAGGTTTATGTTTCCGGTGTATTAAAGCCTGAATTTGGTGATAAAATTGAAACTTTTTTCCAGAGAATAAGACCCTATGTACCATGGATTGATTGTTTTTCTTGGCGAATCGATACTGAAAACACCTTTCCACATGGTAGTGGAATTGCAAGCTCAGCCAGTGGTTTTGCCGCCTTAGCTGGGGCTCTAATGGGATTAGAAGCTGCTTGGAGCTTGAGTAAAACGTCGGCCCAGTCCCTGATTGAAAAAACCTCATTTTTGGCCCGACTTGGTAGTGGTAGCGCTTCGAGATCAATTGTCGGTCCTATGATGTATTGGGGCCAGCACCCGAATCTTATTGATTCCAGTGATTTATTTGCCGTGACTTTGAGTCAAAATCTCGCCCCTGTTTTTTTAGATTATCAGGATACCATTCTATTGATCGATAAGGGAGAAAAGGCAGTGAGCAGCACAGTAGGACACAATTTGATGCACGATCATCCATTCGCCTCCCAAAGATTTGCTCAAGCTCAAAAAAATCTTGAACAATTATTAGATATTTTAAATTCAGGGGACCTGATGTCTTTTTGCCAGCTGGTAGAATCAGAAGCGCTGAGTCTCCACGCTATGATGATGACCTCAAATCCGTCATTTGTCTTGATGAAACCCAATACGCTGGCGGTGATTGAGCGTATTCGGGCTTACCGAAAGGCTCGCGAAATTCCAGTGTGTTTTACCCTAGACGCAGGAGCTAATGTACACCTGCTTTATCCTTCAGCCTATGTCGGGCAAGTCTTGCCTTGGATCAAAGAAGAATTGAGCGTTTTTTGTCAAAATGGTCAATTTATTGAGGATCGGGTTGGAACCGGGGTGAAAATCATTTAAATTTAGCTGAAATTAAATCATGAGAGGTCCGTTATTTTATTCTAAAATTCTGCTCTTTGGAGAGTATGGCATCATCAAGGATTCCAAAGGCCTTTCCATTCCTTACAATTTTTACAAAGGCGCGCTGATTATTCCAGAGCAGCAAACACAACAGACCATTGAGTCAAATGGTCAACTCAGAGGGTTTTGCGATTATTTGTCCAAGAATCAGACAGAGGCGTTGTCTTCATTTGATCTAGTTCAAATGAATTCTGATTTAGATAAGGGGATGTATTTCGACTCAAGCATTCCTCAAGGTTACGGTGTTGGGAGCAGTGGGGCTCTTGTGGCCGCCATTTATGATCGTTATGCTCTTGATAAAATTACCGTTCTAGAAAATCTGACGCGAGATAAATTATTGGCCTTAAAAGCCGTCTTTGCTCAGATGGAATCTTTCTTTCACGGTAAATCTTCAGGCCTCGATCCTTTAAACAGTTACCTGAGTCTTCCCATTTTAATTAATTCGCAAGAGCACATTGAACCGGCCGGTATTCCGTCTCAATCCAATTCTGGCGGCGGGGTCTTTTTATTGGACAGCGGCATGACGGGTGAAACGGCCCCGATGGTACAATTATTCATGGAAAAAATGAAGCACGAGGGGTTCAGGAGCATGTTGAAAAATGAATTTGTGCGTTACACAGACCAATGTGTTGAGGATTTCCTAAACGGTGACGTGAGTTCCTTGTTTGGCAACATCAAGCGTCTTTCCAAGGTGGTCCTGGATCACTTTCAACCCATGATTCCAAAGCAGTTCCATCAATTGTGGCAACTCGGTTTGGACACTAACGCCTACTACCTAAAGTTATGTGGTTCAGGTGGTGGAGGATATATGTTAGGCTTTACTCAAGATTTGGCCAAAGCAAAATCTGTACTCAAAGACTACAAACTCGAGGTGGTCTATCAATTTTAGTCCCTTAAGACTGGGCTTATGTTTACACGCCCTCAAAAAATATTCTTGCTTAAGCTGTTGTCCCTGATCTCGGTCATCAGAGGGTATGCCATTGTGCTCATGATTTTGGCCCAACTACTCACGGCTGCGTTCATTCTGGTTCCCGATCATGACTTAAAGACTGTTGTTTTCTCGGGTGATCTTTGGCTGTTGATTTTTTCTTCAAGTTTGGCCATTGCCGCCGGATACATCATTAATAACTTTTATGATCAAGAAAAGGACCTAATCAATAGGCCTAGAAGAAGTAAACTGGATCAAATGCTGCGTCAACAAACGAAGCTATCAGGTTATTTTATCTTGAATTTTCTAGCGGTATTATCTGCCAGCGCCGTGTCATTCGAAGTTGCTTTATTTTTTTCTGGTTTTATATTCCTGATGTGGTACTATTCCCATCGATTAAAAAAAATACTGTTTTTGGGTAACATAACCTCCGCCATTCTTTCGGTCATGCCTCTTTTTGTGCTTGTGGTGTATTATGACTCCATCTCACCGATAATTGCCGTTCACGCTTCTTTTTTGTTACTCCTTTTGGCCTCGAGAGAATTACTAAAAGATTTAGAAAATTTAACCGGTGATTTGGTCCAGGGGTATCATACCATTCCAGTAGTCTATGGCATTAAACGGACCAAAATATTGGGCATTATGCTGATCGGATTAACTTATGTCCCTTCAATCATTTTGATCAATAACCCCACTATTGCTGGTATGCGATATTACTTTTACGCCACTATGTTAATCTTGCCTGTGGGGGCCCTATTGTTGTGGAGGGCCCAGGATAGAAAGGATTATCTAATCTTACATGCCATACTGCGTTTGGGCATCATCATTGGGGTGGTATGTATCGTCCTGCTCAATCCTGCGAGATTAATCCAAGGATGGTTCTAAGCCTGCAAAGAAATCACTTATTCTAGTTCTTATGATACAATCTATGCGTGTCATACCATAAACTAGCTTGAATTATTACCTATCTTTGACCCATTAAAATGTCACTTCTAGCATCATGGCTAAAAAAACAAGTGGGTCGTCAAAATCCCAGTCGCCCAAGGGTAAAACTCAAAAGCAACATAAGCCCTTCAAAAAAGAGGCTAAAGCCGTAAAAACCAGTCGATCGCAGTCAGGCCGTGACGGACATAAGAAGACTTGGACTCGGACTAAATCAAAAAATAGTAAGGCGTCGAACACCGAGGATCGAGTCGGTACGCGATTAAATAAATACATTGCCAAAAGTGGTGTTTGTTCCCGCCGCGAGGCGGACACCTATATCGCTTCAGGTTTAGTGACTGTGAATAATAAGGTCATCAATACCATGGGTTATATGGTGCAGCCTGGAGACGAGGTAAAGTTTGACGGACGACGGTTACAGCAAGACCCCCCTGCATATATTCTTTTAAACAAGCCCAAGTCGGTGGCTTCCACCACGAGTGAGTCTAAGGGGCTCACTGTAATGGACCTTATCGCTAACGCGACAAAAGCTCGAGTGGCCCCTGTAGGACGTCTTGGCCGTAATGCGACAGGTCTATTTTTATTTACCAATGATGACCGTTTAATGCAGAAGCTTCACAAAAAAGGGTTGCCGCGTTTATTTCACGTTGAGTTGGGTAAGAACCTGAAAAATGAAGATTTAATCAAAATCAAAGAGGGACTGAATCTCGGGGGGCGCGAGATCACCGTTGATGAAATTAGTTATGTGGTCAATGCTTCCAAGAAAGAAGTAGGCATCAGGATCAAAAATATGGGTAGCAGCGTCATACGTGAACTTTTTGAGCATTTAGGCCATAATGTGGTGCGTGTGGATTGTGTCGCCCTGGCTCATTTGACCAAAAAGGATTTGCCACGGGGCCGTTATCGTCATTTAACATATGATGAAATCAGTTTATTTTCAATGCTTTAAATTAAAATGTAAAGGCTGTAGTTTTTTGTTAAAGACCCGAATGGTTATTTGATCGAATTTAAGAGTTTTGACAAGG
>WTIY01000028.1 GCA_011525065.1 Flavobacteriales bacterium | reverse complement strand
GAATATCAGATTTCGGCTCTGAGGGTTGGGGGTTCGAATCCTCCCTGGGTCACATCAAGCACAAAACCACGCCAATGGCGTGGTTGTTTGTTTTTCGAAGCAAACACAAACCGAAGGTTATGGGTTTTGCGTAGGAAAATGAATGAACCGAGCCTTAGCTCGTGGTTTTGTATTTGCAGTATTGAGCTTACTGAGGATCATCTCTGATAATCCAATGGGTCACATCAAGCACAAAAAAAGCAAGCGAAAGTCGCTTGCTTTTTTATGCCTACACGGTCCGTGACAGCGCATTAATCAACATTGTCGTGCAGGAAACTGTTGTTTGATCTCAAATCCAATTCGTCATCGTCTAAATTAACTGTTGTTCGAGAAATTTGCTCCTCATGGACGTCACTGGTATCCTCTAATTCTATGCCCATCCTTTTGTAGGCCGGCTGACGCTCTATCTCATCAATTTTGGCGGCGCTATTGCGGAATTTATAGTTGAACTCCTTCATTTTGCGTTTTCGCTCCTCGGCCCGTTCGCGCAAAAGCTGAGCAATCGGCGTGTTCAGTGGGTCCATAGATTCAGGACTTTCTGCAGGTGTTTTTTCTGGCTGAGTTTTGGTTTTAAGGGTCATTTCCTCTTCAACCGCAGGCGATTCTTCAAGAGCGACCTCAGGCTGCTCCTGAGCAACAAATTCATCGTCCAATACATGCCTTATGGGGGTTTGCTCTGCAGCAATTTGCGGCTCTGCCGGGGATAAGTCCAATGCATCCGACTCCTCTGCCTCGATCTCATCAGCCACCCCAGATTCAGCTTCCACCTCCTCAACCTCTACTTCCAAGTTCATAATGTGATCCGATGACTGTTGATTGATGGGCAGATCGAACATCAACATTTGATCCTGCGAGTCATGGGCTGACATTTGGACACTCGTTTCTAGAGTCTCTTCATTGACTTGTTCATCAACACTGACAATCTCAAAATCATGGACTTCAATTTCATTGACACTCACTTGTTGAAACTCAGCGAGATAATTAATGTCAACGACCTCTGCGGTAACATTAATGTTGCGAATCAATTCAGTGGTCTCTATATAATCCTCAAAGGGCTCATTCAAAAGTTCGGGCCCATCCTGTCCCTCAGCTTCAACAAGAGTCGACTCATAGGCGGGCTCAACTTCCTCCTCCTCAAACAAGGTGTGTCGAATGACCGGTCCTTGATCAGCATCCGCTTGGTCGATGGATTCTATCTGAGCGTGATTTGTCGGACCAGTATTGATGGGCTCTTTGGGTAGGTGCCCCTGAGGCATATCCTCTGTACTGAGTTCCACGGCCGCCCTTTGCTCCTCTTCAAGGGTATGAATAATTCGTTTGGCTTCTGTATGCACAATATGGTTCTGTTGCTCGGGATCAAAACCTGTGGCAATCACCGTAATTGAAATAGCGCCCTCGAGAGACTGATCTTCACCTACCCCCATAATTATGTTGGCACTGTGCCCAGCCTCCTCTTGTATGTAATCACTGATTTCCCCTATTTCGTCGATGGTGATTTCTTCGGTGCCACTGACAATGAGCAATAAGACATTTTTGGCTCCTTTGATCTTATTGTCGTTCAACAGGGGTGAGTCCAGCGCCTTTGATATGGCATCTTTTGCACGGTTAGAACCGATGGCGTTGGCGCTTCCCATGATGGCGGTTCCACTGTTAGCCAATACGGTTTTGGCATCTCTTAAGTCAATATTTTGTGTATAGTGATGGGTAATAACTTCAGCGATACCTCGGGCTGCAGTTGCTAAAACTTCATCGGCTTTTGAAAATCCAGCTTTGAAACCTAGATTACCATATACTTCCCGAAGCTTATTGTTGTTTACGACAATAAGCGAATCCACATTCTTTCTAAGATTTTCAATTCCAATTTGGGCTTGATCGTTACGCAATTTACCCTCAAACTGGAAAGGCATGGTAACGATACCCACGGTTAAGATGTCTAATTCTCGAGCCATTTGGGCAATGATTGGGGCTGCTCCGGTACCCGTACCTCCCCCCATACCTGCGGTGATAAAAATCATTTTTGTGTTTGTGGCGAGCATGGCCCGAATTTCCTCTACTGATTCGACAGCAGCCTGTTCACCGATCTTCGGGTTCGCTCCAGCACCGAGCCCTTCGGTCAAAGTGACGCCCAGCTGAATTTTCACCGGCACAGTACTGTTTTCGAGCGCCTGAGCATCCGTATTACAAATCACGAAATCAACCCCCTTTATGCCTTGGCTAAACATGTGATTAATGGCATTACTCCCACCACCACCAACACCGATGACTTTTATCACATTAGATTGATTTTTGGGCAGGTCGAATGAAATATTACCAAATTCTTGATGACTCATAAAGGTTGTTCTTTATTCAATGATTATTCTGCGTTATCTAAAAATTCCTTGAACTTATCGGCCCATTTGTCAAAAAATCCTCTTTGATTGACTGAATCTTGGGCCTCCGTTTCAGCACTTACTTCTTCATTCTCTTGATCTGAACTCGTAAAGTCTAAATCTTCATCGATTTCTTTTGGCCTAGCTGAGGCGTGTGTTCTATTTTTTTTATTCAGATTGGTCAAAACCAATCCCACGGCAGTCGCGAACATCGGACTCGTGGTTTCACTATCGCTATCCCCCGCTAAATGTTCATTGGGATAGCCTATGCGTGTATCCATTCCCGTGATGTACTCGACCAATTGCTTTAAATGACGCAGTTGTGATCCTCCGCCGGTAAGGACAATTCCCGCAATTAATTTTTTCTTCTGTTCCTCATGACCGTAATTCCTGATTTCTAGGTACACCTGCTCGATGATTTCAACCACACGGGCATGAATGACTTTCGATAAATTTTTGAGACTGATCTCTTTGGGATCTCGACCGCGCAATCCGGGAATTGACACAATTTCGTTGTCTTTATTTTCACCGGGCCATGCCGAACCAAATTTAATTTTGAGCAATTCGGCCTGTTTTTCGATGATTGAACAGCCTTCTTTAATGTCCTCAGTGATCACATTACCCCCAAAAGGTATAACCGCGGTATGACGAATGATGCCATCCTTAAAAATGGCCAAATCCGTGGTTCCCCCACCAATGTCAATAAGCGCAACACCAGCCTCTTTTTCCTCCTGACTCAATACAGCATTGGATGAGGCCAGAGGTTCTAGGGTGATGCCCGATAAATCGAGCCCGGCACTTTTGACACATCGACCAATATTGCGGATGGAGGAAACTTGACCTACCACCACATGGAAATTGGCCTCAAGACGACCTCCATACATTCCAATGGGTTCTTTGATTTCAGCCTGACCATCGACCTTAAAATCCTGGGGCAAAACATGGATGATTTCCTCTCCAGGAAGCATGACCAACTTGTGAACTTGGTTACACAATCGATCAATGTCGTCGTCATGAATCACTTCGTCACTGTTGGCACGGGTAATGTAATCGCTGTGCTGCAGACTGCGAATATGCTGGCCGGCAATGCCTACAACAACATCACTGATGGACATCCCAGAACTGCTTTCTGCATCTTGAACAGCTTGTTGAATCGATTGAATGGTTTGGGTAATGTTATTGACCACACCGCGATGGACGCCCAGGCTTTTGGACTTACCAATGCCCAAAATTTCCATTTTACCAAATTCATTTTTGCGACCGATCATGGCCACAATCTTTGTGGTTCCAATATCCAGACCTACGGCTATGTTCTCGTGTCCCATAATTTTATTCGGTGGCCACCACCTGGTTGTTAAATCTCAAATCAATTTTTTTGTACTTCATTTGCTCTGGGTCCCCTTCCATACTTTGATAAAAAGCTTTAAAATTTCTCAGCTTCCTTGTTAAATCGGTCGACGGGCCCAAACACAAAAAATAATTTTCATGGCGTAATCTCAGCTCGAATGTTCCATCTTCCTTTACGGCAACCTCTGTAATCCTAGGACCAAAAAAATCATCATCTCTCAGGGTCAACAGTACTTTTTTCAAGGCCTCTAAATGCAACAAAACTGGACCAGTGACTATTGGCACTCGTGCAGTGTAACGATTTGAAAGTGGCATTGGTTGTCCCTGTTCATCGATGTAAAAACCAGGTTCCGATAAGACGCGACCGATGGGTCGTTTTGTCTTAATTTTCGCCCCAATATTTCCATCGATTGAGATAAAAACCTGAGCCTGATACACCATAGGATGCTGCGTCAACCGGGCTTCCATCTCTTTCAAAGCTAAAGTTTCTTTAAGGATGCTCGCAAGACTGTCGTCATTTTGTATTAACAATTTATTAACCGAATCAATGGCCATAAACGGCTGTGAATTCTCAACAAAACGCACCTCGAGATTTCTTGTACTTCTGGCGTGATTTCGTTGATAGGAAAAGGCCATTAGAAAAAACAAAAAGGCCGATATCAAAATCATTTTAACCAAAAACCAATTTACTTTCATGCGCTCAATTTTAATTTAATTTCTTCGAGGTATGTCCCAATATCTCCAGCTCCTGCCATGATGTATACATTTGCCTTCTCTATAATAAAAGCCTCAATTGCTTTTGATGCGCTTAAAGAAATCACCCTATCCGTAGCGCATATTTCTGCCAACCAATCGCTGTTTATCCCGGTCAAAGGCAATTCCCGTGCTGGATAAATCGGCATGAGTATGACCCGATCAAATTGTTTTAAAACTCGCGCAAAATCGGCGCCAAAATCTCGTGTACGACTAAACAAATGGGGTTGAAAGAGCAAGACGTGATTTTGATCCGGATAAAATTCTCTGACCCCTTGTAGTAAGGCCAATAATTCTGTCGGGTGGTGCGCATAATCATCAATCAGCACGCCATCCAGACTCAATTCATGTTGATTAAACCGTCTTTGGATGCCTTTAAAATTGCCCAGGGCCTGTCTTATGGTGATTTGTGGTACCCCGTAAACGCGAGCCATAGCAATCGCCATGATGGTATTACTCAAATTGTGTCGCCCAGGCATAGGTCCAATAAGGTCATTCCAGAGCTCCGAACCAAAGTTCAAATCAAATCGATAAGCCCCGTTTTTCACGCGTATATTTTCTGCACATATTTCAGCATCTGACGAAAAACCAACACTTACTCCACTTAATTTCAAGCCTTCTCGGATGAACAGATGACTCGGTTTTATGTCTTTGACAAAAATCTCGAAGGCCTCATTAAACGAATCGGTATCTTGGTAGACGTCCAAATGATCAGGATCCATGCTTGTAATGCACGCGATATCGGCGTTAATCCAATGGAATGAGCGGTCAAATTCATCCGCCTCAACCACGGTAAAATCAAGTGGCTCTCCTTGATCAAGTCGTTCTTTAATCCCTTTGCCAGCGATTAAATTAGTTTGGTAATTTTGAGCCACACCACCCATAAAACCAATGCCGTGATCACCTGACTCGACTGTGATGTGCGCCAATAAACTCGAAGTAGTCGTTTTGCCGTGAGTTCCTGCCACAGCAAGGGTTTTTTTAGCCTGGGCACTTATTACACCCAATAACTCCGCTCGCTTGATCATCTGAACATTACTGGATTTGGCTCGAAGCATCCAGGGGTCATCTGAGGCTAAAGCCGGCGTCCAAATGACTAAAATTTCTTCATTGGGTTCAGCTTCAAACCACGAGGGGACTGGGGTGACTGAGTGCACAATCTCTGCGCCAAGCGCTTCCAGAGATTGAGTAATTTCAGATCGCGAACGGTCATAACCTTTAACCTCCTTACCGCAGAGCAACAGATAACGGGCCAAGGCACTCATCCCAATACCGCCAATTCCTAAAAAGATAAAGGCCTTCTGGTTATGATATGACTGCGGATTGATCATGGGGTCAGTTTTTGTATTTCATCGACAATCTCTCGTGTGGCTCCCTCTCGAGCCATTCCCTTTATGGCCTTTGACAGAGAAGCCCTCATCTGCGCATCCTCTAAAAGCCTCATAAAATGGGTTTTAAAATCTCGATCCAATTGGGGCTCTTGAATCATAATGGCGGCCCCTTGATCAACCAAAGCTTGGGCATTTTTGACCTGGTGATTTTCCGCCACATTTGGTGAGGGAATAAACAGCACTGGCTTGCCCACTAAAGCCAACTCTGAAACACTAAGCGCGCCAGATCGAGATATAATCAAGTCGGCAGCTGCATAGGCCTTGGCCATGTGCTCAATAAAGGCCATTACCTTGACTCTGGGTGTTGAGTAAGCCTCGTAAGTCTCAAAATAATGGGCCCCACACTGCCAGATTAGCTTTAAATTTTGAGTTTCAAAAAAATCGAGCTGAGTAGCCACTAATTCATTGATTCTGCGAGCACCCAAACTCCCCCCTAAAAC
>WTIY01000139.1 GCA_011525065.1 Flavobacteriales bacterium | reverse complement strand
TAAGAGACAGGTGGTTGAAGATACCCCTTATACTTTGGCCGACATCGAGCAAATCTTTGGGGAAACCATAGCACGCATTGTCAATGGATTAACCAAGATTTCACATTTAGAATACCAAAAAGACGTCTCCATTCAGGCTGAGAATTTTAGAAAAATGCTCTTGACCTTAAATGAGGATATCCGGGTAATCATCATCAAAATTGCCGATCGATTGCACAACATGCAAACCATGGACAGCATGGCTCCTGACAAGCAACTTAAGATCGCCTCAGAGACCTTGTACATTTACGCCCCACTCGCCCACAGAATTGGTCTGTATAACATTAAATCAGAACTTGAAGACTTGGGATTAAAATACACTGAATCAGAAGTTTATAACGATATAACAGACAAAATAAAAGAGAGTAAGGAAGAGCAAGATGCCTACATCGCTGACTTCAGTTCAATGATTAAAAAAACGCTGGACACAGAGGGCATCAATTACGAAATTAAAGGTCGACCAAAATCGGTTTTTTCAATCCGGCGAAAAATGCTGCGTCAAAGTGTGGCCTTTGATGAAGTCTATGACAAGTTTGCGATTCGCATTATTTATGAGGGCACGGCCGAGGATGAAAAATTTATCGCCTGGAAAATCTATTCAATCGTCACCGATCACTTCAGACCTAATCCAACACGACTCAGAGATTGGATTTCAGCACCCAAATCAACAGGTTATGAAGCCTTACACATAACTGTCATGGGGCCAAAAGGCCGATGGGTAGAAGTACAAATTCGGAGTCAACGCATGAACGAAATAGCCGAAAAAGGGTATGCCGCCCATTACAAATACAAAAATGCAGTCAGCGAAGATGACGGATTGGATCAATGGCTAAACAAACTTCAAGAGACTTTGGAAAATTCAGAGGTAAATGCCGTGGATTTTGTTGAAGAATTTAAGTTGAGTCTTTACGCCAAAGAAATTTTTGTGTTTTCCCCGAAAGGAGATTTGTACTCCATGGCCAAAGGGGCCACTGCACTGGATTTTGCTTTTCATGTACATACCCAAATTGGCCTTAAAACAAGAGGTGCAAAGGTCAATGGCAAACTCGTTCCCTTGAGTTTTGAACTCAGCAGCGGGGACCAAGTTGAAATCATTACTTCCGAAAAGACGAAGCCCACAGCCAACTGGCTAAACTATGCTGTTACTGGCCGTGCCATCAGCAAGATTAAATCTTCGTTGAAAGAAGAACAAAAGCAAATTGCTGAGGAGGGTAAAATTGTGCTCCAACGAAAATTGAGAAGCCAGAAAATAACCTTTAACGAAAAAACAGTCAATGATCTCGTACGCCATTTTAAACTAAAAACGAGTCTCGATTTGTTTTACCGTGTTGGTGCTGGGATCATCGATAACACCATGCTTAAAAGTTTTGCTGCTTCGCGCAGTAACGCCCTAGTCAGTTTCTTTAAAAACCGCATACGTCGACCTCAAAACAACGAAGAGCTCAACAAAGAGGAACTCACCGTCAAGTACGATCAGCTGGTCTTTGGTAAAGACGAAGAAAAACTGGACTACAAAACATCACCATGTTGTAACCCGATTGCTGGCGATGATGTTTTCGGGTTTTTAACCATCAATGATGGCATTAAAGTCCACAAAACCAATTGCCCCAATGCCATTCAAATGCAAAGCAATTACAGCTACCGCGTACTCAAAGCAAAGTGGATTGACTCCAGTCAAAGAGAGTTTCAAGCGACCCTTAAAATCAGTGGAATTGACACTTTTGGCATGGTTAACAGTGTTACGAAAGTGGTTTCAAACAATCTTCATATCGATATGAAAAGTGTCCATTTTGACACCCATGATGGGACGTTTTCTGGAACGATTGTCGTCAAAGTCAAAAACAAATCTATTCTTAATAACTTGATGAAAAACATCAAAAAAATTAATGGCATAGATAAAGTCAGGCGGGCATAAATGACTAAATTTGAGGCGTCGAAATGAAAACACCTACCGACATTAACAACCAAGCCATTGTCAAAAATGTCTTCACGGCATTTTTGGAAGAAAAAAGGCACCGAAAAACACCAGAGCGCTTTGCTATTTTGGCTGAGGTTTACGATCAAAAGGATCACTTTGACATTGAGTCCCTTTATGTCAATATGAAAAATAAAAATTATCGAGTCAGTAGAGCAACGCTTTACAATACCATTGAACTTTTGTTGGATTGTGGACTTGTTCGAAAGCATTTGTTCGGACAAAACCAAGCGCATTACGAAAAATCCTATTTTGACAAACAGCATGACCACCTCATTTTAGAGAACGGGGAGGTTATGGAATTTTGCGATCCCAGGATACAGACCATTAAAAAGACCATCGAGGAAGTTTTCGATGTCGACATAACCAAACACTCACTTTATTTTTACGGTCGGCGAAAAAACGACTGAGCATAGCATATGGCAGTAGATTTGTTATTGGGCCTCCAATGGGGGGATGAAGGAAAAGGAAAAATCGTCGACGTAATGACGAAGGATTATGACATCATCGCACGTTTTCAGGGCGGACCAAATGCAGGACACACCCTGGAATTTGACGGCATTAAGCACGTCTTGCATACCATACCCAGTGGAATTTTTCATCCCAAAGCCTTAAATCTTGTGGGCAATGGCGTGGTGATCGACCCCGTCATTTTCAAACGTGAATTAGACAATCTAGCGCCCTTTGGCATCGAGGTCAACAAAAAACTCCTGATTTCCAGAAAAGCACACCTTATTTTACCAACCCACCGCTTACTCGACGCAGCAAGCGAGGCGGCTAAAGGCAAGGCGAAAATCGGATCGACACTAAAAGGGATTGGACCCACTTACATGGATAAAACAGGGCGAAATGGCATTCGGGTCGGAGATATAGAATTGCCAAAATGGAAAAAGAAGTATCGCGCTCTGGCCAATAAACACGAGGCCATGATTGCTTCATACAAGGTTGACATTCAATATAATTTAGCCGAGCTTGAAAAGGATTTTTTCGAGGCCATAGAAACGCTTAAAACCCTCCAATTCATCGACAGCGAAGCCTTCCTATTCCAAGCCATGGATGAGGGTAAAAGCATTTTAGCTGAGGGCGCACAGGGCTCATTGTTGGACATTGATTTTGGCACATATCCATTCGTCACCTCATCCAACACAACCGCCGCGGGAGCATGTACAGGTCTGGGAGTCGCGCCAAATAAAATCAAGGAAGTCTTTGGAATATTCAAAGCCTACACCACTCGAGTTGGTAGCGGTCCATTCCCCACAGAACTGTTCGATGAAGTCGGGGCAACCATGGGACGTGTGGGCAATGAATTCGGTGCCACAACAGGTCGTCCACGTCGATGTGGCTGGCTGGATCTTGTGGCCCTAAAATACGCCGTGTCAATCAATGGAGTTACCCAACTCATGATGATGAAAGGCGATGTATTGAGCGGTTTCAAGACCTTAAAAGTCTGCACCGCTTATCAGTATCAGGGAGAAACCATCACCCATTTTCCTTATGACATTGATCCAGAACTGGTCAAACCCGTGTATACGGAACTCCCTGGCTGGAAAGAAGATCTTACCCGTATGACGCAGGCCGAGGAACTGCCCAAGGAATTGATTGGCTACATTGATTTTCTCGAAGCAGAACTCAAGGTCCCGATTAAAATCGTGTCTGTAGGTCCAGATCGAAAACAAACCATTTTGCGGTAGTCTGCAAATTAGTTTCTATTTTCGTCACCATATGTGGCTCAATAAGTTATCTAAAAACCTGTTGTTTTTACTAGGATGTCTGGGAATGACTTTGGTCAGTATTGCCCAAACAGCACCTGAAGCGCAATCGAGCGCTGCACAATCCATCGATTCCCTTGACACGGCGCCAAAAAAAACGAGTCAAGTTCAGGTCACCTCCGGTTATTTTGAAAAAAAACCAGAATATCCTGAGGCAGTAATTTATTCCAGGGACGCCAATGGTCCGGTTCATATCGTTCATGACGGTGTTGATATGTGGTGCGATCAAGCGTTGGTGTATTTCAAAGAGAATTTTGTAAAAGCCTATGGAAAGGTACTGGTAAAACAGGGGGATACCATTGAAATGCGCAGTAATTACGGTGAGTACAACGGCAATACATCCATGGCCTTTGCTGCTGGTGCGGTTAATCTCAAAGAACCAAGTTCGAGTTTGGAGTCGGACACCCTGTATTTTGATCGAATTAAACAAGAGGCCTATTACAGAAGTGGTGGCCTTGTTCGTGACACCAGCAGCGTACTAACCAGTCGTCGTGGCAGACTCTTTACCGAAACGAAAAAATACGAATTCTCAGGGCAGGTGGTAATCGAAAACCCAGAATATACCGTGCGGTCTCCCCGACTGGACTTTTATTCTGAATCTGGCTTGGCCTACCTCTATGGGACCTCTACCATTGAAAGCCCGAGCAGCACCATATACTGCGATCGCGGTTATTACAACACGCGAAGCAATAAAGGTCATTTTGTCAAGAATTCACGAGTCGATTACAATCAGAGAATCCTTTACGGAGACAGCATTTATTTTGATCGTGCACAAGGCTTTGCCTCTGCAACGAATAACATTAAACTCATTGACTCCGCGAATCAAATGGTCGTTCGTGGGCATTATGCCGAGGTTTTTAAGCAAAAGGATTCGGTTTACATCACCAATCGAGCGGTCGCTGTCAGTGTTCAAGAACAGGACTCGGTCTACATTCACGCTGACACGCTCAGAGTCACGGGTCCCTCGGAGCAAAGAATTATTAAAGGGTTTTACGGTGCCCGTATGTTCAAACCAGGGAAATCCATTGAGGATCGCACAAGCGGACGCTGTGACTCAATTGTGGTTTTGCAAGAACTTGGATTGACAAAGATGATTGGTCGACCAGTACTTTGGACGGGAGATCAACAAATAACGGGAGACACCATTCATTTGATCCAAGATTTAGAAAGGGATGAATTGGACTCGTTAAAGGTTTACGACAATGCTTTTATGATTCAGGAAGATGTAGAGGGTTATAATCAAGTCAAAGGGGCGCAACTCGTGGGTCTTTTTACGGAGAACAAATTGGATACCATTGACGTGATTAAAAACAGTCAAGTGGTCTATTACAGCCGAGACGATAAGCAGGAGTTAGTCGGCATCAACAATACCGTAGCCAGCTCCATGCAGCTTTACGTGAAGCAAAATAAAATAAAGGGGATACGGTTCATCAATAAGGTGCCCGGTAAAGTTTATCCGCCTTCAGAATTTCCTGAAAACGCTAGAATTTTACCTGGTTTTATATGGCGCGGTGACGAACGACTATTTTTTCAAGAGGATTTATTTCAAGGCAAGACCTTTCCGCCACTTAAACCGATTCGAGGGATCGAGTTACCAGATGCGCTAATTTTGCCCGATGAGACCGCAAAACAATAAGGCCAAATTAAATTAGCGAAACAACAGCATGTCACGCCAGAAGTAAACCATGGATCAAAAACTCGATTTTTTAAAATATCAGGCCCAAACCACCACACACCCGCTTGGGCTCTCGGTGGCAAAAGCCAGGGGATGTTATGTCTATGACACCGATGGTAACGAATATTTGGATTTTGTAGCTGGAGTTTCTGCCGTCAGTGTGGGGCATTCTAATCCTGAGGTCGTTAAGGCAGTACAAGATCAAGCGGCAAGTTATATGCACGTGATGGTCTATGGCGAATACGTTCAAAGCCCCGCTGTAGAACTATGCAAACAACTGGCCGAACACCTACCGGATTCTCTTGAGGCTACCTATTTAGTCAACAGCGGTACCGAAGCCATTGAAGCGGCCCTAAAATTGGCCCGTGTCTGGACCAAGCGCCAAAAAATACTCTTCGGAAAAAAAGCCTATCACGGAAACACCATGGGGGCCATGAGCGTGATGGATTATCCCGAGCGCACTGAGCCCTTTGGGCCGTTGATTCCCGAGACTCAAGCCATACCCTTTAATGAGGATGAGTCCCTAGACCAAATTAATGAGGAAACCGCAGCCGTAATCTTAGAGACCATTCAAGGTGGGGCCGGATTCATCGTTCCTGATCCTGATTACCTCAAAAAACTCAAAGCCCGCTGCGAAGCCGTCGGTGCATTGCTGATATTGGATGAGATTCAACCTGGCTTTGGCCGGACCGGGCGCTTGTTTGGTTTTGAACACTTTGACGTGGTTCCGGATATCTTGGTCATTGGTAAAGGTATGGGGGGCGGCATGCCTATAGGCGCCTTAACGGCCTCAAAACAAATGTTGGACACCTTTGCCACTAAGCCAAAACTGGGCCACATCACGACCTTTGGGGGACATCCAGTAATTGCAGCCGCCGCACTTGCCACCTTCAAGAT
>WTIY01000062.1 GCA_011525065.1 Flavobacteriales bacterium | reverse complement strand
CATGTATTGAAAAGCCTTGGTACAGCACCAGGGGCAAGTCTTGTACCTTACCGTTGAAATTTTCGTCTTCACTCCATGATTGATGGGTCGTTCTGATTTGATCTAGAACTTTATGGTTGTCCTCAGAGGTGACCGTGAGTAACCATAGTGGGCGATCCTCGTAAGTTTTGCCTCGATTCACTAGAGTCATGCGCGGACTGATTTTGGCCAGCGTTTGCATGTACCAGGACAACCGGTCGTGAGTGATGTGCCAGGCTCCGACCTCGTGACCGATGACTTCTGCCGGTGTCGGGATGTCTTTATTGTAAGACACATTTTGTGGAAGATAATAGCTCAAATCAATCTGTTGCGCTGGTAATGTACCTCCAGTAAAAGCCAAGAGAACGAGTAAGAATTTTTTAATCATGTGTGCAGATATTAATTGCCTTAAATATAAAAAAAAACCGCCCCTGTGGAGCGGTGTAATGAACGGAATAATCTAAACTAAATGTCTTCAAAACTGACATCGGTGAAAGACGGGGTATCGTTTTGGGGTTGTTCACTGTATTCTTCCCGATGGTAATCTTTCTGATGGCGTTCACTAATGACTTCATCGCCTTTGGCCTCAATGACAAAATCAATCATGTCTGCCAAATGGTCCTTAAATTCCACAAAATCTTCCTTGTACAGATAAATCTTGTGCTTTTTGTAATGAAACGATCCGTCGTCGTTGGTGAATTTTTTGCTTTCAGTGATGGTTAAATAATAATCGCCTGCCTTGGTTTCTCGCACATCAAAGAAATAAGTCCTACGACCAGCGCGCATCACTTTGGAATAAATTTCTTCTTTATTCCCAGAGAATGAATGACTCATGCTAAAGGTTTTATTGGTATGGTTGTTACTCAAAAATCCAAAAAAAAATGGAAATCTTCAAAAAATTTTAAGGCAATTCTTGTTCTATGAGTTGCTTCTCATAAAGGGCTTTGTAGTAGCCCTCTTGCTTTATAAGCTCATTATGAGTGCCTTGCTGAATGATTTTGCCCTGTTCGAGAACCAAAATACGAGAAGCATTTTTAACTGTTGATACCCTATGGCTTACAATTATGGTCGTTTTTTTAGCTTTTGCAGCATTGAGATTGGTTAAAATGGCCTCTTCTGTCTCTGTGTCTACGGCACTTAAACAATCGTCCAATAACAATATTTTTGGATCTTTGATGAGTGCTCTGGCGATAGAAACCCTCTGTTTTTGACCGCCGCTCAGGGTGATGCCTCTTTCGCCTAAGATGGTATCGTACCCCTGATCAAATTCGACAATATTATGGTGGACAAACGCGACTTTTGCCGCGGCCTCTATTTCTTGCGGTGAGGCATTTTCGGCACCGAATCTAATGTTTTCAGCAATGGATTCACTAAACAAAAAAGCATCTTGGGGAACATAGCCAATGGCACCACGTATATCCTCGAGATGATGGTCGATCACGGCAACATCATCCATGAGATACTCACCACGATCTACGTCATAGAGTCGAGCAATCAGCTCTAATATGGTGGATTTGCCCGATCCAGTATGGCCAACGATAGCCAAAGTTTCCCCGGGGTTCACACTAAATGAAATTTCATCCAAGGCCTTAATTCCCGTATCCGGGTACGTAAAACTGACCTCATTAAATACGATATGCCCATCGATTTCACGATGATGGTCGCTACTGTTTGTGATTTCTGGCTCTTGTTTTAAAAATTCATTAATGCGCTTTTGGGAGGCTTCAGCCTGTTGCACCATCGAAGAAACCCAGCCGACAATAGCTACTGGCCAAGTTAACATGTTGACATAAATCAGAAATTCTACGATGGTCCCAAATTCAATGTCTCCCTTGATGTATTGATTGCCACCTACATAGACGACCAAGACATTGCTAAGGCCGATCAGTAAGATCATTAATGGAAAAAATAAGGCCTGAACCTTCGTCAGATCGATATTTTTTTCTTTGCTGGTATTGGCCAAGTCATCAAATTCAATTTGAGTGCGGTCTTCTAGACTATAAGCTTTGATTACCGATATGCCACTAAATCGCTCTTGGGTAAATGTGGTGAGTTCCGACAAGTACTTCTGAACGATGGTGCTTCGTTTGTGAATGGCGATGCTCAGTTTATAAATGCCGACAGAGAGAAAGGGTAGTGGGGCAATGGCGTAAAGTGTCAGGCTCGGCGCAGTGTAAAACATATAGCTAATGGCTACGATAAACAGCGTAACCGTGGTGGTACTATACATGAGTGCTGGTCCTGCGTACATACGCACTTTTCCCACATCCTCGCTTATGCGATTCATCAAGTCACCAGTGCGATTTGCCTTGTAAAAGCTGAGAGAAAGCCGCTCGTATTGAGCAAAAATTTCGTTTTTCAGGTCGAACTCAATATTTCTCGACACCACAATTATGGTTTGGCGCATTAGAAAGGTGAAAAATCCGGACATTAAGGCTGCCCCGATGATCATCCCAATGTCCCAAGCCAGCAGGGTGGTTAACTCATCGTAGGCCACTTCACCTGAGATGTAGGCCTTTATGCTGTCTACTGAATCTCCGATTTTCGCGGGCACGACAATCCGAAAAACAGTTGCGATAGCCGTTATGATCAAGCCAATGATGAGCCGGCCCCTGTATTTGAAGAAAAATTTATTGATGTAAGCCAGTTCGCTCATAAATCACAGTGTGGTTGATGGATTTTCAATAAAAATTAAATTCTTTGTAGAATCGTCAATTCTTAGGTATTTTTGCCCTGAATTTTTGATGGATTCGCAAATTGCAATAACTTCCATCGACCAAAAAAGCAACCCATGACCTCTTCTCTATTCAGTCACAAGGATTTTGATGACCACGAACAAGTCGTTTTTTGTCACGATAAAGATACTGGTTTAAAGGCAATAATTGGTGTTCACAATACGGTTTTAGGTCCGGCTCTGGGTGGGACCAGAATGTGGTCTTATGCCAGTGAAACAGAGGCCTTAACCGATGTGTTACGTTTGTCGCGAGGCATGACTTATAAATCAGCCATTACTGGACTCAATTTGGGCGGTGGAAAAGCCGTCATCATCGGTGATGCTAAAACACAAAAGACCCCTGAACTGATGCTAAAATTTGCTGAGTTTGTTCATCGCCTCGGGGGGACCTATATAACTGCAGAGGATGTTGGAATGGAAACTTCCGATATGGACTTGGTGCGAACAGTCACCCCTTATGTCACAGGAATTTCCGAAGAGATGGGTGGGGCTGGAAATCCATCACCCATTACCGCCTATGGTGTGTTCATGGGGATGAAGGCTGCCGCACAATACACTTACGGTTCGGCACTCCTGGAGGATCGAACTGTTCTGGTTCAAGGAATTGGGCACGTAGGAGAGTCCTTGGTCGAACACCTCAGTAACGAGGGGGCTAAAGTCTTGATTAGCGACATCAATCAAGAGCGCCTAGAGCAGGTCAGCCAGAAGTATCACGCCACCATCTTCAACGGAGATTGTTATTCGGCCCAGGTGGATATTTATGCGCCCTGTGCACTGGGCGCCACCGTAAATGATGAAACCATTAATCAATTTAATGCTAAAATCATTGCTGGAGCAGCCAACAATCAGTTAGCCGACGAACAGAAACACGGACAATTGCTCAAAAAACGCGGTATTGTTTACGCTCCTGATTTTGTGATTAATGCAGGTGGCATCATCAACGTCTACGCGGAACTCGAACATTACGGTCGAGCAGACATTATGAGAAAGACAGAAAATATTTTTGATACCACTTTAGAAATATTGCAAATGTCAGACCGTGAAGGCATTACTCCCCATCAAGCTGCTTTTGATGTGGCTCAAGAGCGCATTGATGCGCGTAAAGTGGGGCAGTAAGGCTTAAATCCATTATATTTGACCCATCAATTACTGTAAGTTTTCAGGATAAGTTCTTTTGAGTTATGTTAACCAGACGTCATATTAGGGTAAAGGTATTGCAAACGCTTTACGCCAGACATCAGAGTGAAGATCAGGACCAAGAAAGTCAAGAAAAATTTTTGACCCAAAGTCTGGAACAGATGCAAGAGTTGCAAGCCCTGCTTTTGTTGCTCATTGTTGCCGTTAAAGATCAAGCTCAGAGATTCACCCAGCGCTCGCAGCAAAAGTACTTTGCCAGTGACCAGGAGCGCAATCCCAGTGTAAATTTTATCAATAATCAACTCGTTGCTTTGATTGAGAAGAATGAGTCATTGCTTGAATTTGCCAAGAATAAAAAACTCAAACACTGGGAACAAGATGATGAATACGTCATTATTTTATTCAATCGGCTTAAAGCAACGAACTGGTACGCCGATTACCTCGCTTTGGCCAAACCGTCGTTTGATCAGGACCGCAACTTTATCGTCCAGTTTTACCGAAAAATTTTAGCTGAAGATGATAAGCTTTACGATTATATAGAAGATAAAAGTCTGACTTGGATTGACGATTTTCCTTGGGTCAATACTGCCCTTGTAAAAGGGATGAATCGAGTCACGCCCAATAGTGCCAATAAGCTTTTTGTTCCTGGGGTGTTTAAGGATAAAGACGACCAGAATTTTGGACAAAATCTTTTTAGACGTGTGGTCAGACATCAAGCTGAATTGCAAAAGGTGTTGGAGGGAAAGACCCCAAATTGGGATCATGAGCGCATTGCTGATCTGGATTTGCTTTTGCTCCAAATGGGCATATGTGAGTTTTTACATTTTCCATCCATTCCTGTTCGCGTTAGCATTAACGAGTATTTAGAAATTGCCAAAGAATACTCCACCCCGAAAAGCAGTTTGTTTATAAATGGTATTTTGGACAATGTTGTGAAGGATTTGATGGCAGGCGATCAGCTCAACAAAAATGAGCGCGGTTTGAGATAATCCACGAAAAAATCCCTAAATTGGGCTCCCTTAAGTCAACAAATCAATTTTAATCTATTTTAAATTATTTCATCATGAAAAAGACATTGTTTTTTGCTGCGCTAGTGGTATTTGGTATGACCTCATGTAAGGACAGCGCCGCAGATAAAGTAAGTGCCGATAATGTTGCCGCCGCCGCCGAGCGCGATACACAAGCGGACAAATATCCGGTTATGTCATTTACTGAAACTTCTTACGACTTTGGAACCATCAATCAAGGTGAGGCCCAAGAGCACGTATTTTCTTTCACCAATACCGGTGAAGCCGATTTGGTCATTGTAGATGCCAAAAGCTCTTGTGGATGTACCGTGCCTCAATACCCAAGAACCCCAATTGCTCCAGGAGAATCTGGTGAAATGTTGGTTAAATTCAACGGAAGTGGTAAGAATCAAGTGAGCAAAACGGTTACCATTACGGCGAACACCCAAAAGGGTAAGGAAATGATTAGCATCAAGGCTTTCGTCAATCCAAGAAACGGAGCTGTAGAAGGTTCGCCAATCAAAGTACAATAACCATAGCTGATTCGAAATGATGGAGAGTATTTCAGGCTTTATGCCGCTCATCTTGATGTTTTTAGTGGTCTATTTCTTTATGATTCGACCACAAATGAAACGCGCGAAACAAGAAAAAAAGTTTGCCGCTGAACTCAAAAAGGGAGACAAAGTGGTCACTAAAAGTGGGCTTCATGCTAAGGTATTGGAACTCACCGATGAACAAACTTGTATTTTGGAGTCAGGAGCAGGTAAAATGAAGTTTGAACGCGCCAGCATTTCTATGGAATTGAGTCAAAAGCTCAAGACAAAATAATCAGCATATATTGCGATAATAAAAAAGCCTTCCAATTGGAAGGCTTTTTTTGTTTGTCGAATAAGGCTATTGCTTGATTAAAGAATGACTAACCGTACCCTTGTCCGTCAGCGTTTTAATGATATATACCCCTGCAGGTAAGCTCGAGAGGTCGAGCTTTTGACTCATTGAAGTTTGAAGGACAACTTGTCCAAGAGCGGAATAGACGGTCATGTTTGTTATATCAATTCCTTGACTTACCGACACGTTCACCCTACCTGATGATGGATTGGGATAAAAGAAGATGGAGTTCTTCAGCCACTCCTGGTCAACAAGGGCCAAATTCGGATTGATATACTCACGATTGGATTCTAGCTCAAAACTTTGCAATGGATCAGTACTACAAGACGCAACCTCAATTGAGATGTAATACTCATAGAAGTTGTCTACAACATTAGCGGAGGTGTCGTTGTATGAGGTGTTGGTTGAGGAAATGGAGGTTAACAATTCGTAATTGGCACCATTGACACTTCTATAAATGTTGTAGGTATTGAATGCTACACCGATATAGGGGTTCCAAGCCAAATTCACAGAGTTGTTTGTCGCAATGCTGCTTTGAAGCAGTATCGTCTTATGAAAATCTGAAAGAGTTAACACTTGACCGCAGACATCTGTGGTTTGTACCTCTGTCTCTTATACACA
>WTIY01000098.1 GCA_011525065.1 Flavobacteriales bacterium | reverse complement strand
CCATAGATCACATCTTGAGAAGTGTTTGGATGTCCGTATCTAAAATGTATCAGGAAGAAGCTGCAAAATTGGACAGCACCATGGCCACAGGCTTTACCTTGATTTCGATTGATCCTGAACACGGGTCACCCTCCACTGCGCTTGGACCGAAAATGGGTATGGAAGCCACCAGTTTATCGCGGCTTTTAAAAAGCATGGAAGCCCGCGGACTAATTTCCAGAAAACCAAATCCTGAAGATGGACGCAGTGTGCTGATTTGTCTGACTGATTTTGGTCAACAAATGCGCGAATACTCAAAAGAGATCGTTCTGGGATTTGATCAAGTCGTCCGACAGAAAATCAACGAGACCGAACTCAAAACATTCTCAAAAGTGGCAGAGACCATCATGGAGCTCTCTCAAAACAGCAGTGCATTTAGTTCCAATAAAACAGCCTAATATGTCAAAAAGAACCATTAAAAAAGTAGCAGTCATCGGATCGGGTATCATGGGTAGCGGTATCGCTTGTCACCTGGCCAATATCGGTTTAGAAGTCCTTCTGCTAGACATTATACCGAACGCCTTAAATGACGCTGAAAAAGCTAAAGGCTTCTCTTTGAGCGATCGTTCCGTGCGCAACAGAATCGTGAATACCTCTTTTCAAAACGCAGTTAAATCGAAACCCAGCCCATTGTACCATCCTTCCTTTGCCAAACGTGTCGTCTTAGGTAATTTGGATGATGACTTGGCCAAAATCAAATCGGCGGACTGGATCATTGAGGTGGTGGTAGAACGCCTAGACATTAAACAGCAAGTTTTTGTGCGTATTGAGCAGCATCGAACCCCTGGAACCATTATCAGCAGTAATACTTCTGGAATCCCCATTGCAGACATGAGCCAAGGGCGCAGCGAAGATTTTCAAAAGCACTTTTGTGGCACCCACTTCTTTAACCCTCCACGATATTTGAAATTACTGGAGATTATCCCGGGACCCAAGACAGATCCGGACCTGCTCTTATTTCTGAGCGAGTACGGAGAGAAATTTCTAGGCAAAACCAGCATCATCACTAAGGACACCCCAGCCTTTATCGGTAACCGAATTGGAATCTTTGGCATTCAAAGTCTCTTTCATCAGGTCAATACACTAGGGCTAACCATCGAAGAGATCGATAAGCTCACAGGACCGGTCATTGGACGTCCCAAGAGTGCCACCTTCAGGACCGTAGATGTCGTGGGCCTAGATACGCTCGCACACGTCGCCGAGGGCATCCATAAAAATTGTCCTCAAGATGAAGCACATGACCTCTTCGAGCCAGTAGATTTTGTTCAAAAAATGCTTGAAAACAATTGGTTAGGCAGTAAAACAAAACAAGGATTTTATAAAAAACACACCGATAAAAACGGTAAAAAAGAAATTCACGCCCTCAACCTCAAGACCTTAGAATACGCTCCGGTTAAAAAAGTAAAGTTCGATACTCTAGACAAGACCAAGCCTATTGAGCTGGTCGAGGATCGCTATCCCATTTTGATTGCCGGAACAGACAAAGCGGGTGAATTTTACCGCGCAAATTTTGGTGCCATGTTCCACTATGTCAGTCAGAGAATTCCAGAAATTTCTGATGAGCTCTTTGCCATTGATCTGGCGATGAAAGCCGGTTTTGGATGGCTTCATGGACCCTTTGAAATATGGGACTTTATCGGAATAAATCAGGGGATAAAGCTCATCGAAGATTTGGGTAAAAAGGCCCCAGATTGGATTCTAGCCATGGCCCAGGCCAATCAAAGTTTTTATCACAACGAGGAGGGCAAGCGCCTATTTTACGATCAGCGGCAGAAGGACTATCGACCAATCCCAGGACAAGAGGCTTTTATCGTTTTAAACCAAATTGAACAACAGCACATTGTTTTTCAAAATGCTGGCGTGGTGGTTCACGATCTAGGCGACGGCATCCTGAATTGTGGTTTTAAGAGCAAAATGAACAGCATTGGCGGCGATGTCTTGGCTGGCTTGAACACCGCTTTAGATTTAGCCGAAAAACAATACGATGGACTGATTATCGGTAACCAAGGAGCTAATTTTTCTGTCGGTGCCAATATCGGCATGATCTTTATGATGGCTGTCGAACAAGAATACGATGAGTTAAATGCCGCAATCAAGTATTTTCAAGATACTGTCATGCGATTGCGTTATTCCTGCATACCCACAGTGGTGGCCCCGCATGGACTGACCCTTGGCGGTGGATGTGAGCTGACGCTTCACGCAGATCGCGTGGTGGCCGCCGCAGAGACCTACATTGGTTTAGTCGAATTCGGTGTTGGGGTGATTCCGGGGGGTGGAGGAAGTAAAGAACTGACCCTAAGAGCCTCGGACAGTTATCGAAAAAATGACGTTCAGCTCAATCGCCTTCAAGAGTTCTTTTTGACCATTGGTATGGCCAAAGTCGCTACTTCAGCCTACGAGGCGTATGATTTAGACCTTTTGCAAAAAGGTAAAGATGTCGTGGTGGTCAACAAAGACCGCCAAATCGCAGTGGCCAAACAAACTGCGCGAATGATGGCTGATATGGGTTACACCCAACCCCAACAACGTCAAGACATTATGGTCCTTGGCCAACAGGCACTCGGCATGTTTTTAGTGGGTACTGATGCCATGCAAGCTGGGCATTTCATCTCGGAGCACGATAAAAAAATCGCCAATAAATTAGCCCATGTAATGGCAGGCGGCGATCTTTCTGAACCCACAATGGTGAGTGAACAATACCTATTAGACCTTGAGCGAGAGGCCTTTTTAAGTCTTTGCGGTGAACGCAAAACCCTAGAACGTTTACAACAGATGATACGAACCGGAAAACCCTTGAGAAATTAGACCGAATATTTATCAACCCCAACAACAGACAAAACCATGACCACTGCATACATTGTAAAAGCCTATAGAACAGCCGTTGGTAAAGCACCAAAAGGGTTATTTCGCTTTAAAAGACCGGATGAATTGGCTGCTGAAACCATCGAATATTTGATGAATCAAACTCCAGAATTGGATAAAAATCGCATCGATGACGTGATGGTCGGCAACGCCATGCCTGAGGCAGAACAGGGATTAAACATGGCCCGACTCGTCTCCCTGATGGGGCTCAAAACCGATCAAGTCCCTGGAGTAACGGTAAATCGCTATTGCGCTTCCGGACTAGAAACCATAGCCATGGCCAGTGCGAAAATTCAGAGCGGTATGGCCCACTGTATTTTGGCTGGAGGTGCTGAATCCATGAGTTTTATTCCCATGGGTGGATACAAGCCCACACCAGACTACGGTATCGTTCAGCAAGGTCATGAAGACTATTACTGGGGCATGGGACTCACTGCGGAGGCCGTCGCCAAACAGTACCAAGTAAATCGCGATGAGCAAGACGAATTTGCCTTTAAATCCCACCAAAAAGCCCTTGCAGCGCAGAAGAGCAATCGATTTGCCGATCAAATCGTGCCCATAACGGTCAAACAAACCTATTTAGATGATCAAGGAAAAAAACAAATCAAAGAATATACGGTTTCCCAAGACGAAGGGCCACGCCCTGACACCTCCATTGAGGCCTTGAACAAATTACGTCCTGTTTTCGCTCAAAATGGATCAGTCACTGCTGGGAATTCATCGCAAATGAGTGATGGCGCTGCATTTGTCCTTATTGTAAGTGAGGAACTAATGAAAGAGTTGAATTTGCAGCCCATCGCGCGCCTGGTGAGTTATGCTACCGTTGGTGTGGCCCCGCGCATTATGGGAATCGGTCCTGTTGAAGCCATTCCAAAGGCCCTAAAAATGGCTGGCCTAGGCCAGAATGATCTGACACTCATCGAACTCAATGAGGCCTTTGCCTCACAATCTTTGGCTGTGATCAAAACCTTGGATCTGAATCCCGACACGGTCAATGTCAACGGCGGTGCCATCGCACTAGGCCATCCACTGGGATGTACTGGAACCAAACTCTCGGTGCAACTCTTTGATGAATTTCGACAAACAAAGGCCCATGGCGCCTATGGCATGGTTACTATGTGCGTCGGCACCGGCCAGGGCGCTGCCGGAATATTTGAATACCTAGGCTCATAAAATAAATACAAGAACATTAAATACAAATCCCCAATGAACACGACAGAAACTACAAACAACTTATTGCGCGGTGGACAATTTTTGATCCAAGAAACCCAGCCCGATGAGGTCTTTACTCCAGAGGATTTCACCGAGGAACAACGCATGATGATCGACTCAGTCAAAGAGTTTGTCGATCGAGAAATCTGGCCGCATAAGCCACGATTTGAGCAAAAAGATTACGAATTGACTCACGAGGTCATGAAAAAAATTGGGGAACTGGGTTTATTAGGCGTGGCTGTCCCCGAAGCCTATGGAGGATTGGGTATGGGATTTGTAACCACTATGCTGGTCTGCGATTACATCAGCGGTGCCACGGGTTCTATCGCCACGGCCTTTGGTGCCCATACAGGCATTGGAACCTTACCCATCACACTTTACGGGACTGAAGAGCAAAAACAAGAATACATACCCAAACTGGCCACCGGAGAGTGGTTTGGAGCCTATTGCCTGACTGAGCCTGGGGCGGGAAGTGATGCCAACAGTGGTAAAACAAAGGCAGTATTGACCGAGGATGGCACCCATTACTTGATCAGCGGTCAAAAAATGTGGATTTCAAACGCAGGATTCTGCAGTCTCTTTATCGTCTTTGCACGCATCGAAGACGATAAAAATATTACTGGTTTTCTAGTAGAGAACGATCCGAAAAACGGCATTAGTTTGGGTGAAGAAGAACACAAATTAGGCATCCACTCCTCCTCTACTCGACAGGTATTTTTCAACGAAACTAAAGTACCGGTAGGCAAAATGCTCGGTGCTCGCGGCGAAGGATTTAAAATCGCCATGAATGCCCTGAATGTCGGGCGAATCAAACTGGCAGGCGCCTGTTTGGACGCCCAAAGGCGTATTATTTCGAATGCAGTAGGTTATGCCAATGAACGGATTCAATTCAATCAACCGATCGCTCAATTCGGAGCCATTAAATTCAAAATAGCAGAAATGGCTGCAGCCGCTTTTGTGGATGAAAGTGCGACTTATCGGGCCTCAAAGAACATTGAGGACCGCATCGCACTTCGGGTAGCCTCGGGAAACAGCCATCAGGAAGCAGAACTTAAAGGGGTCGAGGAATACGCCATCGAATGCTCCATACTCAAGGTCGCTGTCTCAGAAAATGCCCAAAATTGTGCCGATGAAGGCATCCAAATTTACGGCGGCATGGGCTTTAGTGCTGACACCCCTATGGAATCTGCATGGCGTGATGCCCGCATTACCCGAATTTACGAAGGAACCAACGAAATCAACCGAATGCTATGCGTGGGGATGCTCATTAAAAAGGCCATGAAAGGTCATGTAGATTTGCTGAACCCAGCCATGGCTGTCGCCGACGAGCTAACGGGTATACCATCCTTCGAAACTCCGGATTTCTCCCAGCCCCTGGCCCAAGAAAAAGCCTTAGTCGATAACATGAAAAAAGTTTTTTTAATGGTTGCCGGACATGCCGTACAAAGCTTTGGACCAGAATTGGAACAACACCAACAGTTATTATTGGCTGCAGCAGACCTCATGATTGCCGTTTACATGTCTGAAAGTGGTTTGCTGCGCGCTCAGAAAACCTTGGGGGTAAACCCTGAAAAAGGACAAATACAAGCGGATTTAGTACGACTGCATATGTACAATGCGGTGGATCGTGTTCAAAAGAAAGCAAAAGAGGCCATTGTAAGTGCCTCCACGGGAGATCAACAGCGCATGATGCTGATGGGCCTCAAACGGTTTACCAAATACCATGAATTTCCAAATGTTGTGGCTCTTCGAGAAACCATTGCTGATCGTGTAATTCAGGCCAACTACTATCCTTTTTAGTCAATTAAATCTTGGCTAGTTCATAAATTTTAAAGGGGTGATTTGTACTTTAGTACTTATTCATTAATTAAGAGGTCATGTATACCCCTATCAACTCGAGGCTCCTTGGCTTAATTATAGTCATGTGCTGGCTCACCATTCCGAACATTCTTGCTCAAAATGAAGGTCAAATGGATGAAATCATCAAGAACGTGAGTAAAGCACGCCTGACCAAAGATGTCACTACCTTAGTGAATTTTGGCACTCGGCACACCTTGAGTGATACCATTTCAAATGTCAGAGGTATAGGCGCTGCTCGAAGATACATTAAGAGTGAATTTGAAAAAATATCATCTGATTGCGGCGGTTGTCTCGATGTTTTTTACCAAAGGACTTTGGTTTCTAAAGGGAGCAATGAACGAATTTTTAGAGATGTATGGGTGGTGAATGTCATCGCAATTCAGCGAGGTCAATCGACTCCTAATGACTATGTGATCATGTCCGGCGATATTGATTCTCGCATCAGCG
>WTIY01000235.1:2179-6440 GCA_011525065.1 Flavobacteriales bacterium | reverse complement strand
ACAAAATTTCTAAACTCGGTGACGCAAGAACAGAGGATTTAGTATACTATGCCGCTGATGGTGGATTGACTTACACCATGCGCGACCAAATTGGTGGACCATGGCTTGACCCTTCTTTGGGTGTCGGTGGTGGTTACACTTGGGTAGACGAGGTTGGTTTCGGTACGCTTAACGCGACAGCTAGCCTTCGCATCTGGGTGGCTGAAAACCTTGCCGTTAATTTCCAAAGCACCTACAAACATGCCATGGAAGATTTCGGAATCACTCACTTCCAACACTCTGTTGGTGCTTCGTTTAAGTTTGGTGGAAAAGACACTGACGGCGACGGCCTTTACGACAACGAAGACGCTTGTCCAGAAGTTGCAGGTCTTCCTCAATTTGACGGATGCCCTGATTCAGATGGCGACGGTGTCGAGGATCGCAACGATGCTTGTGTAGATGTTGCTGGTTTGGCTCAATTCAACGGATGTCCTGATTCAGACGGTGACGGCATCGCTGACCCACAGGATGCTTGTCCAATGGCTGCCGGTGTTGCTGCATTAAACGGATGTCCTGATGCTGACGGTGATGGCATTACTGACGGTGACGATTCTTGTCCAGAAGAAGCTGGTCCAAGTTCAAACGGTGGATGCCCATTCTACGATGCTGATGGTGATGGTGTAGAAGACAAAAATGACCAATGTCCTGACATTGCTGGTACAGCTTCAAATAATGGATGTCCAGAAGTAACTATCGAAGTAATCAACCAGTTAAACGAATACTCAAAAACAATTCTTTTTGATACTGGAAAAACTTCAATTAGTGAAGAATCAGCTGCTGTTGTTCAAGATATGGCAGACGTAATGAGTGCTTATCCTAACGCAATGTTCGAAGTAGAAGGACATACCGATAGCGTAGGTAGCGCCAAAAACAACCAAAAACTATCTGAGGCGCGTGCTCAATCAGTGCACGATGCTCTTGTAGCGCTTGGTATTGATGACTCTCGTTTGTCTTTTGTTGGATATGGAGAAGATCGTCCAGTGGCAAGCAATAACACTGCTGCCGGAAGAGCAGAAAATCGTCGTGTAGAAGTTTCTTTGAAAAAATAATCACACACCGATATAATATTCAAAACGCCTCCCACTGTGGAGGCGTTTTTTTATTTTAGGGTATGGAAACATTCTTATCAGAAACGCTGCGCGCATTGGCCAAAGGGCCGCATGCCATTTCTGATTATACCCTGATTCTCCCCAGTAAACGCGCAGGTGGCTTTTTAAATCAAGTCCTGATGGAGCAAGCCCAGGAAGTTTACTTTGCCCCTACCATCTACAGCATTGAAGATTTTATTGCTCAGGTTTCTGGAATCGACATCATGAACCCTACGCAGGTTTTGCTTGAAGCCTATAAAGTATACACCCAAAACCAAAAGCTTAGCTTCAGCGATTATCTGCTTTGGGCAGAGCCCTTGCTCAATGACTTCAATGAGCTCGATCGCAATTTAGTGGTCCCAGAGGATTTCTTTGGCTATTTAAGTCAAGTAAAAGCCCTCGAGCGCTGGGAACTAAAGACCCCGGCCACAGACCTCATGAAGGACTACCTCAAATTCTGGGAAGGATTGTTGCCGTTTTACAACGAATTTTCAGCCCACCTGCTGCAGCAAGGATCTGCCTATCAAGGCTTGGTCTATCGTCGTGCCGCCGAGGACTTGAGTCATTACCTCAGTGCACACGGAGACAAGCCCCATGTGTTCATTGGTTTTAATGCCCTTAATCCAGCCGAGGAATTGATCATACAAGAAATGCTGGCTCAAGGCAATAACCAGATCTTTTGGGATATGGATGAATGTTTTGTTCGCGATGAGCGCCACAGTGTTTCACAATTTGTTCGCACTTATCTGGATCAATGGCCCTATTATCGTGGGCGGTCGTCCCAGGGAGGTGCTGTTTTTAGCCGTGCTTTTGAACAAAAAAAAGCCTTCAACTTAATAGAAAGCAACAGTGATCAGGGGCAGGTCCAGGCCATGGGACAAATATTGCGGGATCTTCCCGTAGAAAAAGCGCACAAAACAGCTATTGTTTTGGCCGATGAGTCTCTGCTTATTCCTGTGCTCTACGCCATCCCAAAAGAAATTAAAAACATCAACATCACCATGGGGTATCCCCTTAAGGCGTATCCTGGGGTTTGGTTTTTTGAGTCCTTACTGCAATGGCATAAATCCTCAGCAAAACGCATTCACCACTCCCTATTGCTTAAAATATTGACGCATCCCTTTGGTCAATTGTTGTTAAGCTCCAGTCATGAGGTGGTCACGTCTGTTCAAAAAAACCATCAGCTTTTTGTTGCCCTAGATGATCTCAAGGCCATGGTCCCTGAGCATCAACACCCAACTCTCGAACTTATTTTCTCCTCGGCAGAGCGGGATTCGGGGCTACTACAGCAACTCATAGCCCTGATCAATCAGCTCATCAGCCATCCGGGGCTCAGTCCTATCGACCGAATTGGTGTACAAAAGTTGTCTGACTTAATGCAAGAGCTTAAGGGCTTGGCGCGCGATTACGGTTTTATCGATAATGTAAACTCCATTGCAGCACTTTACGATCATTTGTTGTCGAGTCAATCTTTAGACTTTGAAGGCGATGCCTACCACGGCCTTCAAGTCATGGGTATGTTAGAAACAAGGGTGTTGGATTTTGAGCACATCATCATGGTCTCGGTAAACGAAGGCATCTTGCCTCAAGGCAAAAGCAGTGCCTCATTCATTACCTATGACATGAAAAAGGAGTTTGATCTTCCACTGCACACCGATAAGGATGCCATATATGCCTATCACTTTTTCCGGCTTTTGAGTCGGGCCAAACAGGTCCATTTCATTTACAAAAACAGTCAAACAGGACTGAGCGTAGGAGAACCGAGCAGATTCTTGAGGCTTTTGGCGCTAAATGCCCAAACAGGGCATACGATTTCAAAACAAAGCGCCGCAATGGATACGCCACCCAATACCACTAGCCTCGCTACCTACGAAAAGACCCCTGAGGTGATGCAGCGCATGGCTGAGATTTTGGAACAAGGACTGTCTCCTTCTTCACTGGGGCAATACATACGCGACCCAGAAGAATTTTACCTTCAAAGAATCATCAAGGTGCCTGAGGAGCGGGAATTAGCAGACAGCATCGCCGCTAATTTGCTCGGTGAGGTCGTTCACGAGTCAATCAAACAGCTCTACGAACCCCATGCGGGCTTTGATTTGACTTTATCCAAACTTGAAGCCATGGAACAACAAATACCCCAAGTGGTCATGGCTCAATTCGAAACATTTTACAACTTAAATGCTTTGGAATTCGGGAAAAACTTGATTGTGACAGAGGTGGTCAAACGCTATTGTCAACAACTCATCGATTGGGACCGGGCCAGTTTAAATAAGGGACATCAAATCTCCCTTATTGAGATCGAAACCAAGCACGAAATAAGCTTAGATGTCCCGGGAATAGATAATCCTGTTCGCTTGCGAGGAACCGTAGATCGTCTCGACCGATGTAATGGCGTTCTGAGGGTGATCGACTATAAAACTGGTAAGGTCAATCCCCCTGATTTGAACCTCGACAATTGGGACGAATTAATACAGACCCATAAAAAGGAAAAGGTTTTTCAGCTCTTGACCTACGCCTACATGCAACACAAAAAACAAGACACCGCTTATGCTCTTGGCGCGAGCCCTACAGTGGCCGGAATCATTTCATTTAAAAACTTTGGTCATGGCCTGATGACCTATACCTTTAAGAGCAAGTCTGGAGGGGCTCAAAAACACATCGATACGCAGACTTTAAGTCACTATGAACAACAACTCTTTGCCTTAATAAACGAGTTAAATGACCCAGCCATTGATTTTGTGGCCAAAGCTGAGGGTGAGTAAACTGCGGTCTACCTGAACCGATTCTGCAACAATCCCATTCAAAAAGTAGACATTTAGGATAAATTTGTTGTGAAAACATTAAATTTTAACGAAAAAATCGGCATTTTATCGGATTTTATAAATTTTGCTCTACTTTTGCCAAAAATATTCAATCATGAAAATTAAATCGCTTTTCCTCGCTGTAGCCTTTGTGTTGACCAGTATCGTCACCCTTAATGCTCAAGACAGACAAAATCCTTGGACCATAGAAATTGGAACCAATGCCGTAGATTTTTATCCGGTAGGTCTAGAGTCTGGTCAAATATTAGATGGTGTCGGTCGCGGGCGTCCATTCGTTCACGGAGCTTTTATCAATGAATACTTCAACTTCGG
>WTIY01000235.1:0-2079 GCA_011525065.1 Flavobacteriales bacterium | reverse complement strand
GTCGCGGGCGTCCATTCGTTCACGGAGCTTTTATCAATGAATACTTCAACTTCGGTGACCACTATAACTTCATGCCTTCGGCCTCACGTGTCGCAGTAGGTCGTTACTTGTTCAGTGGGCTAAGCTTGAGTGTTGCTGGAAGCATCAACAAAATCGATAAACTCGGTGACGCAGAATATAGCGACTGGTTCGGTGCAGATTCTGCCCGCTATTACGGATTCGACGCAGCATTGAATTTTAGTTTTGCTGATGCCTTTGAAAAGCCTTGGGCTATCGATCCTTACCTTGGTTTTGGTGCTGGTCGCAGTTGGATCAAATACGGATATGCTAAAGGATTCAATACGCTAAACGCCAACGTCGGCTTTAAGTTTTGGGTAATGGAAGATCGTTTAGCGATAAACGTAATGAGTGCCTTTAAATCAGGTCTTGACGATACTTATAGCCAAGACCACTTCCAGCACAGTGCTGGTTTAGTCTTTCAGTTTGGTGGAAAAGACACCGATGGAGACGGCATAAACGATGACAAAGATGAGTGTCCAATGGTTCCAGGTCTAAAAGAATTTAATGGATGTCCTGATACGGACGGCGACGGCATCGAGGATGCCAAAGACGAGTGTCCTGAGGTCCCTGGATTAGCTGAGTTTAATGGCTGTCCTGATACGGACGGTGATGGTGTTGAAGACCGAAAAGATGAGTGTCCAAAACGACGCGGTCCAGTTGAGTTAGGCGGATGTCCTGACCGTGACAAGGATGGTGTGGCCGATAAAGACGACGCCTGTCCTACCCAAGCAGGAGACCCTAACCTAGGCGGATGTCCAGATGCCGATGGTGATGGCGTAGCCGATAAAGATGATGCTTGCCCGCAAGAGGTGGGAACTGTCGCTAACGGCGGCTGTCCAGAAATGAGCGTAGAGGTCGTTGAAGAGCTCAACTCAGCAACTGCAGCCATCTTGTTCACCCTAGGCAGCAGTGCTTTGAATTATGAGGCTAAAGCCGTTCTCGACGAAATCGCACAGGTTCTTAAAGCCTACCCAACGACTTATTTAGAAATCGCTGGTCACACCTGTAGCATTGACACCTATTCATTCAATCAAGGACTCTCTCAAGCCCGTGCCAATGCCGTGCGTCAGTACTTGATTACTAAGCAAGGTGTCACTCCTTCTCGACTTTCTGCAAAAGGTTATGGAGAAAACGAGCCCATTGCAGACAACAACACTGAAGCTGGACGTGCAAAGAACAGACGTGTAGAAATACGCATCAAAGAATAATGGCTTAATTGACCACAGAAACCCCGAGATCGCTCTCGGGGTTTTTTATTGAACTAAATTGGACGATCACATTGATTTTGCGACATTTAAACCAACGTACATTATCAATTTAAAACCCGACGAAAAAACCCAAAATCATGAGCCAGAGCGTTAAAGCCGTACTGTTCGATATGGATGGGGTCATTGTAGACAGTGAGCCCCTACACCATAAAGCTTACCATCTCATGTTTGAAGAAGTAGGCATTGAGGTTGAGCCGGAGCTTTACGCTTCATTTACTGGTCAAGCCACTTTGGCCATTTGCCAAACTTTAGTGAGTCACTTCTCTTTGAGTCACAGGCCTGAAGACCTTGTCGAGATAAAAAGGCGATACTTTAAAGACCTTTTTGATAACGACAAAAGCTTTGATTTACTGCCTGGAGTTCTCAGTTTAATTCAGGATTATTACAATCAGGGCCTGGTCTTGGTCTTGGCCTCTTCTGCCTCCATGGCCAACATCAATCGAATATTTGATCGCTTTGACTTGAATCAATATTTTAAAGCAAAACTTTCGGGAGCAGACTTAAAGGCTTCAAAACCACATCCTGAAATTTTTATCAACGCTGCTCAAGCCGCAGCTGTGCCGCCAGAATATTGTGTGGTTATTGAGGACTCAGAAAACGGGATCGCCGCCGCTAAAGCTGCAGGAATTTTTGCCATTGCCTATGACAGCCCGCACTCTAAAGCCCAAAATTATCAAATGGCGGATCATGTCGTTCAGTGCTTTTCAGAGATTCACTTTAAAGCCTTGCAAAAAATAAAGGCTTCCTAGTG
>WTIY01000035.1:4246-6450 GCA_011525065.1 Flavobacteriales bacterium | reverse complement strand
AGGTGTGCTTTGGTCTGCCTTGAATAAGGAATACTAAGCCAGCCAAGCCATCGAGCAACAGTCGCATCAAAACGATCCCAAAGATTTTTATACCGCCGGCATTTTTGACCAATACCAAGAGGGAATTCCTAAAATTCAAAAAGGTTTTTTTCGCATTTGAATGGCCCAAGGTGCCTCCTCCTAGATGATAAACAGAGGAAGGGATGCATTGAATCTGTCCGCCTTGGGTCTGTAAACGCCAGCACAGATCAATTTCCTCTTGATGGGCAAACAAGTCTTGGTCAAAGCCACCGACGCGTTCAAAAGCCTCTCGGCGCAGGAATAAACAGGCCCCACTGGCCCAAAAGATCCCCTGTGACTTGTCGTACTGATGATCGTCACGTTCTAGGATGTCGACTATGCGGCCACGACAAAAGGGATAGCCCAAAAGGTCAAGATAACCACCCGCTGCCCCGGCGTATTCAAATCGCTGAGGATCATTTAAGTCCTTGATTTTGGGTTGGGCGGCCACCAAATCTGGCTGCTTCTCAAAGGCCTCGATCATGGGTGGGAGCCAGTTTTTACCTACTTTAATGTCGTTATTTAAAAGGGCGATAATGTCGGCATCCACGCGTTTTAGCGCGGCGTTATACCCTCCAGCATAGCCTAGATTTTCGCCCAGGTCGATGAGGTTAACTTCGGGGTGATGTCGTTTGAGCCAGGCCAATGAATCATCGCTTGACCCGTTATCGGCCACATAGATGCTGGCCTGAGGGCTGTTGTCGATTAATGGGGCCAAGAATAGTTGCATCAAAGCCAGACCATTGTAATTCAAAACGACAATTGCAGTTTTCATCCTCGCAATTTAAGCCAAAATATTGTGTTGGCATCGACTACTTTTTCCGACTTGGGATTGCACGGCAAAGGCGCAACCTTTACCTTTACGCGGTATCTTTTTTATGAGACATCTCGCGAGCATCAGAGGCTATTTTTAAATTGACTTTTGTGCCCGCACCAATGATATAAAACGATAATATGCCAGGATTTGAAGTGTTTGGCGCTGAAGAACGCGCTCAGGTCAATGAAGTATTGGAAACCGGAATTCTCATGCGCTATGGTTTTGATGGGCTGAGACAAGGTCGATTTAAGGCCCTAGCTTTTGAACAAGCTTTTGCCGAGCGAATGGAAGTAGGACATTGCCAATTGGTTTCGAGTGGCACTGCCGCGCTCACTGTGGCCCTGGCCAGCGCGGGTGTTGGGGCAGGTGATGAGGTCATCATGCCCACATTTACCTTTGTGGCTAGCTTTGAGTCCATCATGATGACAGGGGCCATCCCTGTTTTGGTGGACATTGACGACACCTTGACTCTGGACCCTGAGGCCGTTCGCGCTGCGATCACGCCAAAAACTAAGGCCGTGATGCCGGTGCACATGTGCGGTTCTATGGCTGATTTAGGCGCGCTAAAGGCGATTTGTCAGGAACACGATTTACTGCTCATTGAAGACGCTTGCCAAGCCATTGGAGGGACTTATCAGGGCACTCCTCTTGGGGCTTATGGAGATTTAGGTTGTTTTTCATTTGACTTTGTTAAAACCATTACCTGTGGTGAAGGAGGAGCCGTGATTACCAATAATTCCGATTACAAAATCAAAGCCGATCAATATCAGGATCACGGACATGACCACATTGGTAGTGATCGAGGGGCAGAAACGCATCCCTATTTGGGGTATAATTTTAGAATTTCCGAATTGCACGCCGCCGTTGGCCTGGGTCAATTATCGCGTTTTGACGATATTTTAGCCCGGCAGAAGGCCCATTACCAGGTGCTTGAAGCGGCCGTCAAGGACCTCCAAGGCGTTAGCCTGCGTCGTGTGCCTCAAGGCGGGGTTCAAAACCACTCATTTTTGAACATTTTTATGCCCACGGAGCAACACGCTCAACAGGCCCAAAAAGCTTTGTCTGAGGCCGGTATAGATGGCTGTTTTTATTGGTTCAACAATAATTGGCATTACATCAACGGTTGGGAGCATTTGACTCAGGCCAGCAGCATGGCGCCTATGTCTGCAGCGGTCAAATCTGCTCTGGATGAGTTAAAGACAAAGTCCTTTCCGAACAGTGACTACCATATGGGCCGCACTTTGAGTTTTTTGGTCAAGCTGGGTTGGGATCAAGACACCCTTGAACATCGCGCAAAGACGATGCATCGGGTGTTGAGTCAAGTCCT
>WTIY01000035.1:0-4146 GCA_011525065.1 Flavobacteriales bacterium | reverse complement strand
TGGATTAATAGTGCAGGTAATCGGTAATCTCTAAACCGTAACCGATCATGCCCACACGCTTGTGCTGCTGATGGTTGGAAATTAATTGAATCTTGTGAATGCCTAAATCGTGCAGGATTTGCGCGCCAATACCAAAATCCTTAGCGTCCATGGGCAATTGAGGCGCCTTTACCAGGGTACCTTCCACCTGAAGCGACTTTAGCTGATTCAAACGATTTAACACATTGTTCGACGGATTGCTTTGATTAATAAAGACCATAGCGCCCAGGCCTTGATCGTTAATCACTTGAAACATGGCGTCCAGCGTTTGGTGGGCGTCTTGGGTTAGCGTGGCCAAAAGATCATTGTTGACCATGGAGGCATTGACCCGCACCGGTACGGCTGTTTGATCTGACCAGCTGCCTTTTGTCAAGGCCAAATGCACCTGATTATTTGTAGTTTGGAGGTAGGCCCGAAGTCTGAATCGACCAAAGCGGGTTTCCACTTCAAAATCTTCCTTTTTTTCGATCAGTGAATCGTGTTCCATGCGGTAAGCCACCAAATCTTCTATCGAGACCAGTTTAAGATTGAATTGTTTGGCCACCTTTACCAGCTGTGGCAAGCGTGCCATTGTGCCGTCCTCATTCATGATTTCTACAATCACGCCCGCTGGCTCAAAGCCTGCTAAACGTGCAAAATCGATGGCTGCCTCGGTATGCCCGGTCCTTCTTAACACACCGCCCTCTCGAGCGACCAAAGGAAAAATATGTCCAGGACGACTTAAATCTTGTGGTTTGGTTTTTTGGTCGGTAAGGGCCTTGATGGTTTTGGCTCGATCCAAGGCAGAAATTCCTGTGGTTACGCCTTGTCCCCGTAAATCTACTGAAATGGTAAAGGCGGTTTCCATGGGGTCGGTGTTGTTGCCGACCATCATGTCAAGATTCAGGCTTCTACAACGCGATTCGGTCAGTGGGGCACAAATCAGTCCACGCCCATGTGTGGCCATGAAATTGATCATTTCTGGAGTAACACAATCGGCTGCCGCCAAAAAATCGCCTTCGTTTTCACGATCCTGATCGTCCACCACAATGATCACCTCACCGCGCTTAATGGCCGCGATAGCGTCTTCAATGGGGTCTAATTTAATGGCTGAATTGGATTTAGTCGGGTCCTTAGTCATGAACGGCTTGATGCTTGCCATGGGGCAAGGCTATTTTTGGGTGCAAATATAATCATTGAACAGGACTATTTGTTTTTACGCCACTTAAAACGCTGGAAAAAGGCGTCAAAATCAAATATACCCTGATCTGTAGTGGCGCGGTAGGTGAGCCAAACGCTCAGGGGCAGCATGATAAAGCTGCTGATCCATGTGGCCATAAATGGATGCATGGTGCCATCCTCTGCGCTGTTTTTGGCAAAAATCCCGATAAAGTGATAGGTCAAAAACAGAACTACCGCAATCACCATAGGCAATCCCATTCCGCCCTTTCTGATGATCGCTCCAAGAGGCGCGCCCACAAAAAATAGGATGATGCACGATATGGCCAAGGCAAATTTTTCGTGTAGTGCGATTTCGTGTTTGTTGATGGTCTTTACCAGCTGTTGATGATTCTTTTTCTTTGACCTAAGCGCTTGAGCGGTACTGCGAACATTGTCAATGGCTGTACTTGCGATTCGGACTTGCTGCCGGATGTCGTATAAGTCCAAAACGGTATTGAATTCGGCTTTGTCCTTGATGTTTTTGTAGGTGGAATCCGCAAATTGAGTAAACCCACTGCGAAAGTACATGTTGCCAGTCATCTGAGCGATGTCATCGCTAAAGACACCGGATAAGCGCTCGATTTCAGGAATCAATTCACCCACATTATACATGTTGTGGTTGTTTAGGTTGTTTTCCTTATCGATGTCTGTGTCGTTGAGTTCAGTCAGGTCAATATGTATGGTATAGGTATCGAAAGTGCTTTTGGCAAAAGGTCGATTGATCCGTTCTTTGACCCCGTCACTGAGCTGAATGTCTTCGTAATAATTCCCATTTTTTAAAATCAAAGACAGGGTGTTCGAGTCCAATTCGCTGGCCAATTCTCCAGACTCGGCCATAATCACCGTGGTGTTTTCGCTTGGGCTTTCAGGATTTTTTTTGTGAATGATCACATCCTTAAGGTATTGGTCACGATCGCCATACTTTTCTTGAACCTTGATGTTGAAATCATCGCCTATGGCGCTGAATTGGCCTGCGACTATGGCCATAGACGGACTGACTTGGGCTATATTCCGCCTGAGGTTTTGCCATTTGTATTCGGAGTAGGGAATGACGTTGTTGGCAAATATAAAGGCTATGCCTGCCAGCAGCAAAATAAAAACAGATAGGCTTCGCATGGCCCGCTGTAATGAAATCCCTGTGGATTTCATGGCAGCAAATTCGTATTGTTCAGAAAGGGTCCCAAAGACCATGAGTGAGGTAACCAGTATGGTCAGCGGCAGGACCAGTGGAATCAATTTAGGGGTAAAAAACCACAAGAATTTTAGGATAATGGCCAGCGAAAGGTCTTTGCCGGCGAGCTCGGAGATGTACAGCCAAATGGTTTGGAGCACAAAAATGAACATCAAAATGATGAAGACGCTAAAAAAGGTCTTGAGAAAACTGGTCAATATATAGCGATCCAGAATTTTCACCGGCTCAATAAAGGGTGTTGATGTAGTACCCTTGGTTTTGATATTCCGTCAAATCCACGGCAAAAGTGTCCGCGGGAAGTTTTTGATTGGGCCTGAATGATTTTACAGTTAAAATAAACTGAGTGCCCTGTGCGTCGGTTTGGATCAGCTTGTAAATGTGTTTGCTGGCGGTATCAATGCCCAAGAGCATGTGTTTTATTTCGGCCTCCGTATCGATGGGATATAACTTTACATATTGAATATTCCTTCCCTCAACCCGCTGACGAATGTCCCATGAATAGGTGTAGCCTTCCTTGTAAAAAGTCAAAAGCTTGGATGGGGTGACGTTTTTGTCTTCCTCGGGATCCAAATCACTTACGGTAATTTCAAAATCATCCGGGGCAATGGTGTAGAGCTTGTTGCCGTCGAATACTCGGGTCATGCCCATCATCCCCAGACGGTAGCGCTCACCGCTAATGGCCACCGAGCCTTCAGTTTTTTGATCAACTTGCTCCTTTAAATTGACTAAGTTCCACGTAAAGTCAATGTCGATGTTGTCATAAGTGCCTACTTTTGCCGCTACGGCATCCAAAAGGGCTGTGGCCTTGGCTTTGTCTTGACCATATACCAGCAGGGGCAGCATTAAAAACAACGCGGCATTCAACCACTTTAATCTAAAGAGTAAACTATTGTCCTTCATTGTCTAATAACTTTTTCAAAGCATCCAGGTCTGGGACCAATATTTGACGGGCTTTACTGCCTTCAAACGGTCCAACAATACCTGCGGCCTCGAGCTGATCGATGATGCGTCCAGCCCGATTATAGCCTAATTTCAATTTGCGTTGCAGCAATGAGGCGGATCCCTGTTGGGCCAGAACTAAAACCTCTGCAGCACTGCGAAAAAGAGCATCGCGCTCGTCTATAGAGATATCAAGACTTGTGCCAGATTCTTCGCCCACATATTCAGGCAAAAGATGCGCATCTGGATAGGCCTTTTGTCCGCCAATGTATTCAGTGATGTCGGCCACCTCAGGGGTGTCCAAAAAGGCACATTGCAGGCGAACCACATCATTGCCCTGGGTGTACAGCATATCACCCCGCCCGATGAGTTGATCGGCTCCTGAGGCGTCTAAAATGGTTCTTGAATCGATTTTACTGGTGACCCTAAAGGCAATCCTTGCCGGGAAATTGGCCTTAATGATTCCGGTAATCACATTGACCGAAGGCCTTTGAGTAGCGATGATCAAATGAATACCAATGGCCCGAGCTAGTTGCGCCAAACGTGCAATAGGGGTCTCGACCTCTTTGCCGGCCGTCATGATTAAATCAGCAAACTCATCTATGACCAGAACGATGTAGGGCAAAAAGCGATGCCCGTCATGCGGATTCAGTTTGCGCAATTTAAATTTTTCGTTGTACTCTTTGATGTTGCGCACCATGGCATCTTTGAGTAAATCGTAACGCTGGTCCATCTCAATACACAGAGAGTTCAAGGTGTGGATGACTTTTGTGGTA
>WTIY01000135.1:2314-20155 GCA_011525065.1 Flavobacteriales bacterium | reverse complement strand
CTATGGTTTCCGTAACCTGAAAGTCCTTGAGGGGCGGCCGACTAAAAAAGTAGATCAGCCATGCGCTAGACAACAGTGCCAACACAACGAAACTGCACAAAAATAATGGGACAAGCCACTCTGGTTTGTCGATAAAAACCAAGGCCATTGCGCCTAAAAAAAAGACGACATATCGAAAAATATTTCGGAACAGTTCTGAAATATATATCCTGTCGATGGCACGAAAAACATCAATGTTGAGCATGGTAATGGCATAAAAAACCACCCCATAAAAGGTCTGAATAACCAGGTCCCCAAAAGGCCTAAAGCCTAAAATCCCCATAAGCGGATTCAAAAGATGAATAAGGACGTTCAGCCCAATCGAAAACACAACAACCATCAGTACCATGTTTTGATATACCTGACGAATCTGACCCAGATTGTTCTGCGCCCGATAATAGCCCGAATAAAAAATAACGGATTGTTGCATCCCAAACAAGGCGATCGCGCCCACAAACAACAAAAGTGCTCGACTGTAGTCGTATTGACCCACAACCGCAGGGGCCAATTCATTGGTTAAATAAAGTGTGCCCAGAAAAAACAGCCCAACGCCAAGTAGACGTAAAAACAATACGCCAAAACTTCGTCCGGTCAAGGAATTCAGGTGTGTTTTATCCCACGATAATTTCATAAGCTGCCTGAGTGTCTGTAGCTCTTAAGCCGCCGAGTCGTATTCTTTTCCTTTAAGATACAATCCTTTAAGCCAGAAGAACCCGACAAACAACAACACTAAAGTCACTGGTATTATGGTGCTCTTTTTATCTAAAAAGTCTGCTGTCATGACCAGCCTTGGGTTGTTCAGCATAAAGACCACAGAGCCGTATTTGGTCAGCTCCTTTTTTAACTCTTCATTTTCCTGAATCAATAGGGTTTTCTTGTCTACGAGCTGGTGTAAGTTGTTGTTCTCAATTTTCATAATGATGTCCGATCGCTTCAGCGCCTCTCGGTCATTTTGGCCGGAGTACTCTGCAAACAAGGCGTCAATCGCAGCAATGGTTTCATCGTTTCGCGCCACCCTCAACTCGGTCTCTTCCACCACAACCTGCTTGAGGTTGTTAAAGGCCTCATTTGAATTAAGATAATCGAGAATCTTATCAAACACTTCGTATTTAGGGCTGTTTGTGGTCACTGTTATTTTGTGGTATTGATATTGAGGATAAAAAATCTCCGAGACCATTAAATCTTCTTCGATGTCAATTCGAGAAATGTAGGTGTCGATGTTGCGATCGTTTGGTTCGCTGACCTTGAGCAAATCGTTCACGCTGATCACGGGCTCAATGACGATGTCCAATATTTCAGGGGTCTCGGTGTTTAGGCCGATTTGCGCGAGAAACTCTTCGTCAATTTGTTTGCACTTAACGTTGAGGGTTTCTATGGCGTTGTATACATAACTTGAGCTTCCAAAGTTGTTTTGTACGATCATTACCGCTTGGCGTTTTGGTCGTTGAGATTGCTGCCAAAACTGGCCGCCAAAATGACCGCCAACAATCATGATGGCCAAGATGATCCAATAGCGCTTGACAAATTGTGCCGCGCGATATCCACGGGCTAACCAGCCCAGATAGACATTTTTGAGTTTTTTCAAGACAAAAAACAAATCGACTTCTTCGTTGTGCTTTTCCATAATACGAGTTAAAGTTGTTTTATGACATCGGCCAAAGCATCTTGCCAAGACCGAATGGGTTGTTTTAAGGTTTGCGTTATTTTATCGGTGTCCATCACGCTATAGGCTGGACGCTTTGCAAAAGTAGGATAATCAGTGGTTTCGGCAAGTTGGACCTGGTCTATTTGATGGGTTTGCACAAATATCTCATGGGCAAATCCATGCCAGGTGGTTTGTCCAGAATTGCTAAAGTGATAGGTGCCGAAAGGGGCCTGTTTTGAGACCAGTTCCAGTATGGCATGGGCCAAATCTAGTGTGCTGGTAGGGCTGCCGGTTTGATCGGTGGTAATGCTTAGGGCCTTGCCTTCAGAGGCCAAACGCAGCATGGTTTTTAGAAAATTATGACCAAAGGGGCCGTACAGCCAGGAGGTCCTGATGATGTAGTGATTGCCGGTGTTTTGTGCAACCGCCATTTCGCCTTGGTGCTTGCTTTGACCATAAATGCCCAATGGAGCAGCTCCATGGTCCTCACTATATGGCTCGCTGGCCGACCCGTCGAAGACATAATCCGTCGAAATGTGGGCCAGAACAATCTCTTTTTGGGCACAAAGTCCGGCCAAACGATCGACCCCAAGGGTGTTAATGGCAAAAGCCCGGTCCGGTTCTTTCTCTGCTTGGTCCACCGCAGTATAGGCCGCAGCATTAATCACTACATCAATCTGATGGCGATCCAATACTTTCTCCATTTGTAGGGGTTGTTCTAAATTGAAGTCCTCCTTGGCGCAAAAGACAAAGTTCATGTCCGGGTAAAGGGACGCTTTTTGTCTGAGGCTCTGTCCTAATTGTCCATTCGCTCCAGTAACCAATATTTGCTTCATGCGGTAAGCTCTAAAAACGTGGGCAACAACTGGTCTTTTTCAGAGACCAGAATGTCTTCGTGATTTAGATGCCAATCAATGCCTAAGGTTGCGTCATTATAGATGATTCCGCCTTCAGATTCTTTGTGGTAATAGGCGTCACATTTATAGCAAAAGGTCGCTTCTGGACTCAAGGTGATGAATCCATGGGCAAAGCCCTTAGGCACAAAGAGCTGATGGCCGTTTTCTGCAGACAACTCAAGGCCGTAGTGCTGGCCAAAGCTAGGGCTTGTTGGGCGCAGGTCCACAATCACGTCCAATACCCGACCCATAGAGACGCGGACCAGTTTCGCTTGAGCGTACGCGCCAGATTGAAAATGAAGCCCGCGCAAGACCCCATATTTTGAGATGGATTGATTGTCTTGAACAAAATTAATGGACAGCCCGGTGGCTTGTTCAAAATTGCTCTGGTTGTAGGTCTCTGAAAAGAGTCCACGCGCATCCTGAAATTGTGGCGGAGTGATGTAAAAGGCGTCCTTTAAAGGCGTATCGATGCGTTGCATGTCAGTCGAGTTGCATTAAGTGTTTGCCATAGCCGCTTTTAAGCAGCGGTTTGGCCAATTTTCTCAGCTGCTGCTTATCGATAAACCCGTTGCGATAAGCCGCTTTTTCTATGGCCCCAATTTTTAAGCCTTGGCGCGCCTCGATGACTTGAACAAACTGAGACGCCTGCATCAGCGAAGAAAAAGTCCCTGTGTCCAACCAGGCTGTACCGCGGTCAAGCACACTAACGCTGAGTTTGCCCATAGACAAATAGGTGTTATTTACAGCGGTAATTTCCAATTCGCCGCGCTCGCTTGGGCGAATGGTTTTGGCAATGCTCACCACTTGATTGTCGTAGAAATAAATGCCAGGAACCGCGTAGTTAGACTTTGGTTTTTTTGGTTTTTCTTCGATCGAAAGAGCGTTGCCCTCTGGGTCAAATTCAACAACCCCATAGCGCTCAGGGTCTTGAACGTGATACGCAAAAACCACCCCGCCATCTGGGTCGTTTTGAGATCTCAACAAATCACTTAGCCCCGCTCCGTAAAAAATATTGTCCCCCAAAATCAAGGCGACTTTGTCCTGTCCTATGAATTCCTCTCCGATGATAAAGGCCTCTGCCAGTCCATTGGGCTCCGCCTGCTCGGCATAGCTAAACTCGCAGCCCAGCTGAGTCCCATCGCCCAATAACTTTTGAAACAACGGCAGGTCCGCCGGAGTCGAGATAATCAGAATTTCACGAATGCCTGCATACATCAAAGTGGTCAAGGGATAGTAAATCATGGGCTTGTCATAAACCGGCATGAGTTGCTTGCTCACCGCGAGGGTTAACGGGTGTAGGCGTGTTCCTGATCCTCCTGCTAAAATAATTCCTTTCATGATGTCTTTGTTTTTAACCTTATTCAGCCAATCGGTCCGGGTGATTTAAATACCACTCTATGGTCTTCACGATTCCTGTCTCAAAGGTTTCTTGGGCCGTCCAACCTAAGTTCTGCTCAATTTTATCCGCATCAATGGCATAGCGAAAGTCATGCCCCGGACGGTCTTTGACAAAAGTAATTTGTTGTTTATAGCTGCCTGTGGATTTAGGCATCAAACCATCTAAAGCCTCACAAATGCACTCCGCAATATATAAATTGTTGCGCTCGTTTCGCCCGCCTATGTTGTAGGTCTCACCTAAGGCCCCTGTGGTCAAAGCCAGGTGAATGCCTTTGCAATGATCCAGGACATACAGCCAGTCCCTTATGTTTTGGCCGTCCCCGTAAATCGGAATATCCTGACCAGAAATGGCCTTTCGAATGATGGTTGGAATGAGCTTTTCCCGATGTTGGTTGGGGCCGTAATTGTTCGAACAATTTGTGGTTACCACAGGAAACCCATAGGTGTGAAAGTAGCTGCGTGCCAAAAAATCTGATCCTGCTTTTGAAGCGCTGTAAGGACTGTTTGGCGCATAAGCGGTGTCCTCTCTAAAGAGGCCCGTTTCTCCAAGGGTCCCGTAAACCTCATCGGTGGATACGTGCAAAAATCTGGCGTGATTGAATTCGGCCTTAAGCGCCTTTGGTCCCTCCATCCACAATTCATAAGCCGCGTGCAAAAGCTCAAAAGTGCCCACCAAATTTGTTTGCACAAAAGCCCTGGGGCCTGTAATGGAATTGTCTACATGGGATTCTGCGGCAAAGTGAACCACAGCGTCAAAACGATACTCAGCAAAGAGGTCTTTGAGTAATTCTGTATCACAGATATCCCCCTGAACGAAGGTATAATTCGGCAGTTCTTCGAGTGGCTTGAGATTGGCCAAAGAACCCGCGTAGGTGAGTTTGTCCAAAACGACCCAGTGGGCCGAGCTCCCAGGCACAAAGTGCTGGACATAGTTGGATCCTATAAACCCCGCAGCGCCAGTCACCAGGACCGATGATGCTTTAAAGGTGTGAGATTGATCTAGGGCGCTCATTTGGTGGCAAATATCGTTAAATTAATTCATTCCACGGGGCCAGCGTGATGCTAACGCAAATACCTCAGTCTTGTTGTGTGATCTGGGCGATGATTTTTTCGGTAATCAGATAGGTGGGCCTCACCCCAGTTGTGCCTAACCCCCCTGAAGCTAAGGTGCTCCCAGACTCCAACGGATTGTCTGAGGCATAGTAGGCGTAGCGCACAGCCACAGATGGGCTAATGCTACCGCGAATTTTCGAGGCGGCCTGAATCGCTTTTTGATAATGTGCGCCTTCCATTTCGAGCCCAATCACATCCCAAGAGGACTTGTGGAAAAAACTCAGAATGTCCTTGTTTTGTAATGAGGTACCCAAAACCGTAATCATGGTTCCCGAGTAGGCTTGGTGCCCTTTAAAATGCTTGAGCTTTAGTCGATTCTTAAACGGGTAATTGTCTGCGGTTCCCTCAAAAATATGGGCCCTTGGGATCATAATGTCGCCCTTACCGCCCTCGAGTATCCCCGCTTTGCCCATGATGCTGATCGAAGCCACAGGCATAAACCGTTTTGTGCGGCCAGCCGTGTATGGCTTGAGCAACTCATCCATGGTTTCATAGGCCTGCTCCCCAAAGGCGTAATCCATTACCACCAAAATCGGGGTGTTTTGGTCAGAAGCGGGGTAGCGCTCAGGCATGGCCTTAGCCAGGTCAATAATTTGGACGTCGATATTGGCTTGACTTTCATCGGCCAAATAAATCATGCCGTTGTTTTGAGCAAAGGCATAAACCCGGTCTCTCAACGCTTGATTGGCCTTCTGGCTCAAGGCCTCGTAAAGCGCTAATGTATTGTTTTTAGCCGCTTTCTCAGGCAATGCCTTCGCGGCGTAAAGCGTGTTCATTACACTGTGCATGTTGGCACTTATGATGTGTATTGGCCTTTTGAGCTTGTCGTGCTGATAAAGGGTGTCTTTAATGCGTTTGGCCCAGCGCTCACCGTGAATATGATGACCCAATCGCTCCCGCAGCATCGGGCTAAAGGAAATTTGTCGCTCCTTGTCCTTGTGCTGTATTTCATGGATGGCGCCCTGGCCCAAATGGTAGATAAGTCGGATAAAGTGGTCAGGGTCTTCAGCCTGCGCAAAAAGCGGGTAGATGCTCTGGAGCTCTTCAAAGCTACGGCCTAAAAAACTGGCTGCATGCATCAAGGCTACCTCTCGCTCTGACTCAGAAATGACTCCTTTTTTCGTGGCGGTTTGGGCAAACTTTTGCCAGTCTCGGTTCAGGTTCCAGCCGTTGTCTTTTTGACTTAAAACTTGCTTCATGATCTTGTGAGACTCAATGTACATGAAGGTCAGGTGGGTCAAGATATCGTAGATTTCACTCCTGCCGCGGGTAATCACGATGTTCATTTGATGGTCGTCTATGCGGTAACAATGGCGGCGGCGTTTAGGGGGAATGATCGCGGGCACATGTGATTTGTTATAACCCTCATCACTGGTCAAGCTGATGAATTGACATTGTTCGATGCCATAAGGCAGGCGATCCATAATATAGACCAGGCCCTGAAGTTCGATTTTCTCCTCAGCGATAGAGCCGTAAATTTCTGGTCTTAAGATAAATAAGGCTTCTCTGAGCGCTCGGCCACTAACCCCCATTGGCTTGTAAAAGCCCCGGTTAAATAAGTGGCGCATGGTGATGTAGATCCGCTCGATCGCGTTGGAGCTTTCTTGAGCTCTGGTGCGCGTGTGTCGGGTAGGTTGACTCATTTTGGTCACAAAGATACGACTAATTGTCCTTGTGAGCGACTAAGGCCTTTGCCAGGCTGCGGTCATTGGAGAGCCGAGGCACTTTGTTTTGGCCGCCAAAACGACCTAAGCCCTTCATGGCTGAATTGAACCCCCCAGGTGTAATGGTGGTTATTTTAAGGGGTTGCAGCACCTTTCCTTGGATCAGGTCGGCATAATAAACATTTTGATCCTGAAGTTTGAGGTCTAAGGCCATGGCAAAGCCAGATAGGTCCTCAGGCATAGACTCAAATTCAATGAACCACTCGTGATATGGCAGTGCTTTCTCCTCAGGCGTAATTTGTGGGGCCACAGTAAACTCAGATATACTCCCACCGCACTTGGCCAGTGCATGCGTCATGCACTCATCGACCTCCTTGCCAATGACGTGTTCACCGAAAGCAGAAATAAAGTGTTTCAAGCGCCCACTGACCCTTATTTTATATGGATTCAGGCTGGTAAACTGAACCGTATCCCCAATGTTATACCCCCACAGCCCAGCGTTTGTGGAAATAATCGTGACGTAGTCAACCCCCAGGGCCACAGTCTCTATGGTATGCCGCTTGGGGTTGGGCTCAAAAAACTGAGCGGTCTCAATAAACTCGTAAAAAATTCCGGAATCGAGCTGCAACAATAAACCATTGTCTTCTTGTCGGTCTTGGAAGGCGAAAAATCCCTCTGAGGCAGGATAAAGCTCAATGCTGTTGGTCGATCGCCCGATGAGTTGTTCAAACTTTTTGCGATAGGGCTCAAAATTGACCCCGCCGTAAACAAACAAATTGAAGTTTGGAAAGATCTCACCCACTGGTTTGTCTTTGGCTTTAACCAGCCGCTCAAAATACATTTGTACCCATGAAGGAATGCCACTGATCAGCGCCATGTCTTGGTTTTTGGTCTCTTCGACAATGGCATCCACTTTTGTTTCCCAATCTTCAATACAGTTCACCGACCAAGATGGCATGCGATTACGTTGCAAATAACTGGGCACATAATGGGCCACAATACCGGACAAACGGCCGAGTTGTACGCCATTTTTTTGGGTTAATTCAGGTGAGCCTTGTAAAAAAATCAATTTGCGCTCCACAAAACTCGCATCCTTAGTTTGATGAATGTAACAAAACAAGGCATTCTTGGCGTTTTCAATGTGGTGTGGCATTGAAGCCTTTGTGATTGGAATGTATTTAGCCCCAGAAGTGGTCCCGCTTGTTTTTGCATAGTAAAGCGGCTTGCCTGGCCAAAGAACATCCGCTTGGCCCTCAACCATAGGGTCGATATAAGGCCGCAACTCTTCGTAATCTCTCACAGGAACTCGACGGACAAAATCTGAATGATTTTTAATCTCAGAGAAGTCGTGATCACGTCCAAAGCGGGTCTTTTCAGCCTGCTCTACAAGTGATGCCAGAACCTTTTTTTGGGTCTCATGGGGGTTGTTGGCCCAGGCGCTAATTTTTCGATACGCCCGTGCTGCTAAAATTTTTGCGACAAAGCTTTTAAGTCCCATCAATTAAAGTCGATAAAATTTGACGGATTGATCGGATAACCCTCGCTCCACAATTCGAAATGCAAATGTGGGCCTGTGGTTAGGGCACCTGTATTTCCAGAGGTTGCGATGACCTCACCGGCTTTGACTAAGTCTCCCTGTGCCACGGACAACGAAGCGTTGTGTTTGTATACTGAAATAAGATTGTCCTTGTGGCGCAACACCAACACATAGCCTGTGTCTGCGGTCCACTCGGCCAAAATTACTGTGCCATCGGCTGTGGCTTTTACAGGGGTGTTTTTGACGGTAGCCACGTCGACCGCATAGTGTTTTTCTTCCGGGTTATAAGCGCTGGTTACGAGTCCAGATACAGGGGGAAACAAAACAAAATTGCCGTTGAGGTCGTCGCTTAGGGGGTTGTATTTATCCTCCTGCTGAACGCGCGCCCGCAACATAGAATCCTCTCTTGAGGCCGCTAACAATTGTTCGTCTATTTCTCGAGCGACAGCCTCAATGATGGAGTCCTTGTTAAGGGCTGCTGGTTTAAGGTTTCCTGTAAGTACATCACGGATCGATTGGAGGTAGGTTTGATTGGTCGTCAATTTCTGGCTCAGAGAATCGGTCATCTCGCTCAGCGTGGCAGCCTGTTTTATCAATTGGGTTGAAGCGTAGCCTGGAATGTATTCTCTCAGAGGGGTTAGGGCGATCAATAGGGTTGTGCCCAGAATCAAAAACAGGGCCGTAAGCACAGAAAAAACAAACACGTTTAGGCGATTGAGCTTAAAGGAAAACCGCTCTTCAAAAGTGTCTTCGTTAAGCACCAAAAGCCGGTACTTGTGCACCAGTCTCTTGCGAAAACTTTTTTTACCGGAAGTCTTAGAAGCCATGGTCTATCGCATATAAAAACAAATGTACGCGGATTCTGTGAAACTTAAGGTCAAAACGCCCTATGTTAGTATTTCTTGTTACATTTGCTAATAAATTCTTACCCCATGACTGCACATATTCTGCCTTTGGTAATCGGCGCCCCACAAATCATTTTGATCGTTATTGTGGTTCTACTCTTGTTTGGTGGAAAGAAAATCCCTGAGCTGATGCGCGGCCTGGGAAGTGGCATTAAAGAATTCAAAGACGCGTCAAAAGACGACAAGTCTGCTGATTCAGAAGACCAGCCCAAAGCCTAATTCCTGCTGAATTTTCCAGGGAGCTTCGCCTTCATCTAAATTATTGATTTCACAGAACTATTCCCCTTTTGGTGTCGGATGGTCTATGAACTTTACGGTTCTGAGGATGGATTCTAGCTCAAATTGAAGGTCTCTTTTGGCCATGGCCGGGGCATAACTAAAGCCCTCTAGGATCAGTACCCGATTTTTAACGGTATCCCTAATGGCCATGTTCAAAAAAGGCCCTGCCATATAGGCGTCATTCAAGGTCCAAATGCCGCGGGTTACAACCACTTGGCGCCCGGCTATGTTCTCTACAGCTACCTCAGGCACATAAGTGGTGTCTGTGATGAATCGCGAGTCGTCTTCCACCGGAAGGAGTTTCGAGCCCACTGCGTCGCGAATGTGTCTGATGTATTTTCCAGGATATTCGGTGTCTCGTGGCAGCATTTCAGTGGGCGCCTCATAGACCAAAATGTTGGTGGACCCATTGTCAGCAAGCTCTTTTCTGAACCAATGATACTTTGGGGTCCCGGCTGCGGTGCGGTAGGCAGATGGCATTTGAATCTCAACACCAAAATCCTCAGCAAGACCCTCAGGGGTCTTTGGTGAAATCCTGGTACGCCTTTGGCGCTCTTTAAGCTCAAAGGCTTTCATTTGAGCGATTAAACTTGTCTTTTTTCGACTCAGTTGGCTCAACAAAGAGGCTTGGGAGGTACCTTGAACAAGAGCCAAAAGCTGCGGCCGAGCGTATGCGTTGGACTTAAGTGCGCTGGTGTCTTGGTCGGCCAAAGCGATGACTAAATTAAGTCGAGAATGCCGTGCAAAATCACTGAACAACTCAGGGGTTAAATGGCTAATGCTAAAAAGTGGTTCGGATTGTGGCAAGCCTGGCGTAGCCCCTGCAAACCATTCCCGAATGCTGTCACCCACCGGGCCATTCCACAAAGCGTCCTCAGCCACAACTTGAAGCGCGTTGATGGCGCCAACAGATTCCGGTAGAAAAGTGCGGTCGTTTTTTGTGTTTTGCCCACAGGCCAATACCAGAGCTATCATTAAAACAATGCTTATGGACTTATGAATCATGTGCTGCCTTTATTATTTCGCTCAGGAGCGCGGTTTTAAACTTAAGGTCATCCCGGGTTTGATTTCTGAACCACTAATACCGTTCCATTTTTTTAAATCCTCGGGCGAAATTCCAGGAAATTTCTGAGCAATGCCCCACAAAGAGTCTCCGCGCTTAACCACATAGACCTCTTGCGCACCGCTGCCCGTGCTTGAGGTGCGTTTTGTTTGATCATTAACCGGAATTCTCCTTGGAATGATTGTCAGTCTTTGTCCGATTTTTAGCTGAGTGCTTTTTAGCCCATTCCAGCGCTTAATTTGAGTGACAGACACCCCGTATTTATTGGCAATTTTACCCAAATAATCCCCGCTTCTCACCCGATATCTTATGCGGTTGTTTTGATCCATAAGCTCAGGCAAGGGCTGTTCTCTTTGGTCAAAATCAGCTTTTGCCAAGGTGTATAAACTGTCTTGATTGGCATCGATTAACCCCAAATCAGCCAGCGGCAATCTCAAGGTGTAAGGACGGCTCTCAATGTATGGAATCAACCCAAGACTGTACTGTGGATTTAGAAATTCCAGGGTCTCTATCGGAGTCTTAGCCAGTTGAGACACATGGGACAAGGCAATGGTTTGCTTAATGGTCAGCGTGTCGGTCGTGGCAAAATGAGGTTTGGCTTCGCTCTTGTTCAAACCGTACTCATGGGCGTATTCAAATAAGTACATTGTGGCGTAAAAGGCTGGTAAATATCCGGCGGTTTCACGGGGCAAAAACGAGCGTATGTTCCAATAATTTTTGCGCCCACCAGATCTTCTAATGGCCTTGCTCACATTGCCCGGTCCAGAGTTATAGGCTGCTAAGGCCAAATCCCAGTCGTCTAAAATATCGTAAAGCTGATTCAAATATTTTGCAGCGGCAATGGTGGATTTTAATGGGCTGCATCGCTCGTCTACGTAGCTGTTAACTTTGAGGTTAAACATTTTTCCTGTTTGGAACATGAATTGCCACAATCCTCTAGCGCCAACACGAGAGGTTGCTGTAGGAACCAAAGCGGACTCTACGATGGCCAGATACTTCATTTCTAACGGCAAGCCATACTGAGCGAAAACCTCCTCGAACATAGGGAAATAGTAGTGACTTACCCCCATAAGTCGCTCGAGCTGTGGGCGTCGGTTTTTTAAATAATTCCTAACGATTTTTTCCAGTGACGCATTATAAGTGATGTGGAATGGGGTTTTTTGGTCCAGCAAGGCCAATCGGCTTTTAAAGGTTTCTGTAGACCAAAGGCTGTCGTGCAAAGGAATGCTGTCCCATGGGTCATTAAGGGCGTGTTGCTGCTCCTGAAAACGGTAGGTATCACTTAATAGATCAAACCACTTTTGGTCGATGGCTGCGGCCTGTGGGTCATCCTTGATTTCGGTGGGTTCAGTTTTTGAAATCACCAAGCTATCTTCTTGTTTTTCAATGTTTTGAGCATTGTTTGAAGACCACATCATCACAAAGCAGAACCCCAAAAATGATGGCCCGAAGTTTTTAGGCAATATGTTTGTGAGTCCCTTAAGCATTGAGCACAGCCGCGATTCCTGGCAGGGTCTTCCCCTCGAGCATTTCGAGCATGGCGCCGCCACCTGTTGATACATAACTCACTTGGTCGTCATAATTGAATTGTTTGACTGCCGCAACCGAATCTCCTCCACCTACTAAAGAGAACGCTCCATTTTTCGTGGCTAAGGCAATGGCCTCACACAAGGCAATGGTTCCCTCAGCGAAGGTTGGCATTTCAAAAACCCCCACTGGACCATTGAATAATAGGGTTTTAGACTGATGGATTACTTCAGAAAATTTTTGACGTGTTTCTGGGCCCGCATCCAAGCCCATCCAGCCATCAGGTATTTCGTGAATCATGGCGACGTCTGTCTCAGAGTCATTGCTAAACTCTTGAGTGATGACCGTATCGATTGGCAAATGAACCTCAACTCCTTTAGCACTGGCTAATTCTAAGATGTTTAACGCCAGTTCTTGTTTGTCGTCTTCTACTAAAGATGTCCCGATAGAACCTCCTTGTGCTTTTATAAAGGTAAAGGCCATTCCACCCCCAATAATCAGATGATCCACCGCGTCCAGGATCCGCTCAATGATTGTTATTTTAGAAGATACCTTGGCCCCGCCAATGATTGCGGTAACCGGCGATTCGCCGTTGAGCATGACCCTATTGACGTTTGTGATTTCAGAGGCAAGCAAGGTTCCAAAACAGCTTTTCCCTTTAAAGTAATCGGCAATGATTGCGGTCGATGCGTGAGCACGATGTGCTGTTCCAAAGGCATCGTTTACATAAATGTCGCCAAGCTCAGCAAGAGATTGGGCAAATGAGGTGTCTCCCTGTTCTTCTTCGGTATAAAACCTCAAGTTTTCCAAAAGCAGGACACTATTTTTTGGCAATTCGGCCACCGCCTGAAGTGGTTTTTCTCCGATGCAATCTGAAACAAACAACACCTTTACTCCTAAGATTTGTTCAGCGGTAGAAACGATATGCTCCAACGACAGTTTCTGGTCGCGATTTTTTGGGCGTCCTAAATGAGACATGAGCACACAGGAGCCACCTTGATTGAGTACCTGCATGATGGTGGGTTTAGCCGCCTCAATCCTTGTGGTATCCGTTACCTTTTGCTCATCATCCAGTGGGACATTAAAGTCCACTCTTATCAGGGCTGTTTTCCCATTAAAATCAAAATCATTCAGGGTCTTCATCTTAGTGTTATTTAAGTCACAAATATAAGTTTTTCACGGGTCTTCGCCTTGCGAAAAATCCGTAGATTTGTCTGTGGACTTTTCGCAAATTATCGGCCTGACCCATCTCAAAAATCACTTACAAACCAGCGCAAAAAATGGCAGGGTTCCGCATGCACAAATGTTTAGTGGACCTAGTGGTAGCGGGTTGCTGCCTCTAGCCTTAGCCTATGCCAAACTTTTGTTGTGCGGACCTATGGATCCAGAAAACCCGGCCTACCAGCGTAGCGCAAATCAAGTGGATCAGTTAATGCATCCAGACCTACACTTTATGTATCCGGTGAACAGCACGGATACGGTTAAGAAATCGCCCAGTGTTTTAGATTTCCTGCCGCAGTGGCGCTCCTTTGTTCAAGATAGTCCATACGGTTCATTGATGGCTTGGTATGCCCATATTGGACTTGGGAGTAAGCAAGGGACGATCTCGGTAGCAGACACGGAGCAAATGGCCAAAACGTTGAGTCTAAAGTCCTATGAGGGCGGGTATAAAATAATGATCATTTGGATGGCCGATAAAATGAATTCTGAGTCCTCCAATAAAATTCTGAAACTTCTCGAGGAGCCCCCAGAGAAAACTGTTTTTTTATTACTCACAGAAGAAGAAGACAAAATTCTCAGAACCATTTATTCGCGTTGTCAGATTCTGACGCTCCCTGGTTTGTCTCAAAATGAATTGACCCATGCCCTAATTGAGAAACAAGGCTGCTCCGAGCAGCAGGCACAAAGTGTAGCCAAATCAGCCAACGGGGATTTTTTCAGAGCCCTTCAGTTGCTTGAGCACCAGGACCAGGACGCAGTTTTTGAGCAGTGGTTCTTGACTTGGGCCCGAGGCGCGTTCAAAGCCAAGGGCAACAAAAAAGCCATACAAGAATTAATGCAATGGAGCGATCAAATGGCTGGACATGGGCGTGAAACTCAAAAAGCTTTTTTAAACTATTGCAGTGGATTAATACGACAGGCTTTCCTAGAACACTACAAGCTAACCCCTCTGGTGTATTATCGCGAGTACAGCGAGGATTTCAAATTATCTAAACTGGCACCGTTTATTCATCAAAACAACATTCATTCTCTTCAAAAAGCAATAGAGCAGGCGCAACAGCACATCGAAAGAAACGGCAACGCAAAAATCATTTTTACGGACTTGGCCATCCAATTAACCCGTCTTCTTCATCAGCCATCTTCTACTTAAAATTTCGTGCTGACGCACTTGGCACACTTAACTGTTTTTGCCTTTAACGCACACCCATCACCATTGCTTATAACAATCTTGATTTACGATAAGGAATTGTTATTGATTGTTGCGCTCCCTAGTGGCTCAGGTTCTTGTTTTATGAGTGCCGTGGCCTAGAGCCTCATCTTTAGGCCGAAATCGTCTTAAATCGTCTTATTTATCGTTTTTTCAAGACATAAGTGATGGACGAAGGCTCTTTTGTAAAAATCGCCATGAGATTTGACCACAATCCTACGACAAGAGCGTTTAACCAGTTAGAGCGACCACCTTTGTATTGTTCAGACAGCAGGCTCACATAAAATGCATCAAACCACATTGGGTGCTTTTTCAAAACAGAAAAATCAGATCCAAATATGGCCTCAATGCTCTCTTGGCTAAAATGCCATAAATGTCTTGGCACATCATAGGCCGCCCAATGCGCTCCATAATGCTTGGCATCCCACGATTTAAAATTTGGCACCGCGATTATAAGCACCCCTCGCTCTGATAGATGCTCCTGAAACCACCGCTTCATTTCAACTGGATTTTCCAGATGTTCCAGAACATGCCACAGACAAATCGCATCGTAGGGCTTTAACGAGACCTCCTTGCGGTCAAGGCAAACCTTGAGGCCATTTTGAACAGCAATATTGTGCGCCTTAGCATTAGGCTCAAGCCCTTCAACGTACCAGCCAGATTCTTTTGCAGCATTCAAAAAAACCCCTGTGCCACAACCATAATCCAATAGTTTCTTGGCGTTTGGGGCCGCACGTTTAAGCCAGCGCAACTTGCGTCGTACATTAAATTCCCGGACCATACCGTAGACCTTAGCCATAAAGCCTTTTGCCCGATGTTGGTGGGACCAATACTCGGGATGGTCATAATACGGGGCTAAGTTTAACGGGGCGGGCGTGGTTTTATACGCCTTCAATTCTGCGTCATAGGTCAATTCGAAATCCTCACCACTCACCATGTGATCTCTGACCCATTGAGGCGGAAGATTTGAATTGTGTTTAGCTTTGCCCATTAAATTTTACGTTTGTTCCACGTGAAACACTATCGACCCATAAAGACCAAAAGCACAGAAATATCATTTGGTGAGACCCCGCTAATTCTTGAGGCTTGTGAGATGGTTCTGGGTTGTATTTGACTGAGTTTTTCACGCGCCTCATAAGATAAAGACTTCAGCCTAGAATAATCAAAATTCTCCGGGATCCTAATGCCCTCAAGCTTGGTTAACTTAGCAGCATTATTCTTTTCTTTTTCGATATACCCCGAATATTTAACTTGGATTTCAACCTGTTCCAACACCTCGCGATCTAATTGGTTTTCTGCCACGTGCGCCGATACAGCATCTAACCCCAACATGTCCTGCATGCTGATGTTCGGCCTAGAAAAAAACTTAAACAATTTGTCGCTTTGTGAAGCAAGAGAAGATTCATGACGACTCAAGATTGGGTTTATATGTTCTGGAGCGACACTGGTGTTTTTGAAAAAATCGATAAACGCCTCACTCTTGCTGTATTTCTCCTCCATACGCGCCATTCGACCTGAATCAGCAATACCCAAATCGAACCCTAGAGGGGTTAAACGATAATCGGCATTGTCTTGCCGCAACAGTGTACGAAACTCCGCCCGAGAGGTAAACATTCTATAAGGCTCCTCAGTCCCTTTTGTGATTAAATCGTCGATCAAAACCCCAATATATGCTTGGTCTCTCCTTAGAATGACCGGCTCTTGCTCGCGGCAAAACATCGCCGCATTAATCCCAGCCATTAAGCCTTGTGCCCCGGCTTCCTCGTATCCTGTGGTTCCATTAATTTGACCCGCAAAAAACAAGCCCGATATAATCTTTGTTTCAAGGCTATGCTTCAATTGAGTGGGCGGGAAATAGTCGTATTCAATGGCGTAGCCAGGACGAAACATCTTCACGTGCTCAAACCCAGCACAGGCCTTTAATGCCTTAAGCTGGACCTCTTCCGGCAAAGAGGTGCTGAAGCCGTTAATGTAATATTCTATCGTGTTCCAGCCCTCTGGCTCGACAAACAGTTGATGCCTTTCTTTGTCGGCAAAACGATGAATTTTATCTTCGATCGAGGGGCAGTAGCGCGGCCCTGTGCTTTTGATGGCTCCATTAAACATTGGGCTTCGATCAAAACCCTCACGAAGTAAATCATGAACAACCTGGCTTGTGTAGCTCATGTGGCATGAGCGCTGCTCCGTCAGTGGATTGGTTTGGTCTGAATAAGAGAATTTCTGCGGATCATCATCCCCGGGCTGTTCAATCATTTTACTAAAATCCAGGCTCCTTCCGTCGACCCTTGGTGGTGTTCCTGTTTTCATTCGGCCAGTGTCGAAACCTAAGTCAACCAAAACCTCAGTTATCCCGGTAGCAGCACGTTCACCTGCTCGGCCTCCGCCAAACTGTTTTTCACCAATATGAATGAGTCCATTGAGAAAGGTCCCATTGGTCAACACCACTGCGCGTGCATTAAAGTCCAGCCCCAACGAGGTCCTTACGCCCGTGATGCGATCACCGTGATAAAGCAAGCTCGTCACCATGTCTTGATAGAAATCCAGGTTCTCGGTTTGCTCTAACATCAAGCGCCATAATTCAGCAAAACGCATGCGGTCACTTTGTACTCTTGGGCTCCACATGGCCGGCCCTTTCGATTGATTCAGCATCTTAAATTGGATCGCTGTTTTGTCTGAGACAATCCCACTATATCCGCCCAAGGCATCAATTTCGCGCACAATTTGCCCTTTAGCGATACCGCCCATAGCAGGATTACAAGACATTTGAGCAATCGTCTGTAGATTCATGGTCACCAACAAGGTCTTAGCCCCCATGTTGGCAGCAGCAGCAGCAGCCTCACAGCCCGCGTGCCCCGCGCCAACCACAATCACATCATAATTCGAATCCATAAGCTAATGTTTCACGTGAAACAATTATAAAACACTGGTTTTCAATTATTTAGACTTTCAAGCCAATAATCCTCTCGCGCCCGCATCTTGTGAGCCTCTTGATCTGTTTTATCGTTATACCCACACAAATGCAACACGCCGTGAACCATTACGCGTGATAACTCCAGATCAAAACGTACCCCGTAGGTTTTGCTGTTGTCCATGACGCGCTCGGTGGATATATATATTTCACCATTAACGGTCTTTCCGACATTGCCCCCAAAAGTGATAATGTCGGTGAATGTGTCGTGATTCAAAAACTCTTGATTGATCTTGAGTAAAAAATTATCATCACAAAACACATAGCCCAAATCCCCGACCACATAACCCTCTTGCTCAACCACAGTGTTCAACCATAACCCCCAGTGTTCAGGACGGCTTAGTTCAAAACTATTTTGGCTATCAAAACTGATCAT
>WTIY01000135.1:0-2214 GCA_011525065.1 Flavobacteriales bacterium | reverse complement strand
CCCAGTGTTCAGGACGGCTTAGTTCAAAACTATTTTGGCTATCAAAACTGATCATTCGATTTGTCGCGCAACTTAAAATAACGCTCTGCTTGTTTTTTAAAATATGGCTGCAAAGGTAAGGCGTCTTTAATTAAAATATCGAGTTGATCGAAAAAGCTGCGCTCAGTGCGCCAAGGGTTCTCGGCGCTGGTTGGGAATTTTCGCCTGTTGGCTTGGGATTCCCTTTGTTTTTGTTTGCCCTGCTTATACTCCGCTTCTTCCAGTTTGATCAACTGATAATTGATGTCACGCATCAGACTTCTCGACCGCTTGTTTAATCCATTTTTTAAAAGCTCCTCGGCGTTTTCTTGCATTTTATCAAGCACACCGCGATTGTCTTCAAACAAACCCTCCTTTTTTAAGCGATCTTCGAGAGCTTGTCTTAATTTTTGTTGCTGCTTATAAAGGGCGTACCGAGCAGCCTTTTCAGATTCGCTATCCCCATAGGAGGATTCAGAATTTTGTCCGGTTTGACCCTGCTGACCAGATGACTCTCCGGGTGAGCCTGGCGTGTTTGATTGACCCTGCTTTCCATTGTCTTGATTGCCTGGTTTTTGAGGTTCTTGCCCCTGTTGATCAGGTTTGCCCCCCTTCTGTTGGGCCCCTGAACCTTTAGAGCTTCCTTGTTCTTGTAGAGATTGTTGCTGTTGTATGATGTCTTGAAGCTGAAACCCTTGACTGCCCGCGCTTTTACCTGTACCCGCCCCAGGCATACTCATGGCCATTTGCTCCATTTGCATGACCACACCATCCAGGAGGTTGGCCAAATCATTGGCTTGAGTAAAAACAAACTGCTGCCCCGACGCGGCCGATGAGTAACTAGATTCTGCCAATTCTTCCAGGGTCTTATCCAAATAATAAGTGGCCTTACTCAAGGCCTGGTTCACTTGGCCAGAGATCATGGGTTGACGCATAGACAAGGCATAAAGACTGTCGTCGACATGATTAAAGTTCATTTTTAAATCATTTTGTCGGTTGATATAGTCCGGTGCCGACCAGCCCCCTAATTGTCTCTTTTGTCCTTGCAGCATCAAACCTTCTTGCTGCAATGAAAAAACAATTAGATTGTCCAAGATTTGTCGAAGCATTTGGCTGTCCTCTTGCATGCTCTCCATCTGCATGTTTTGCATTTGCTGGTTCATTTTTTTAGCCAACTCTTGCATCTTCTTTCCGGCGTCCTTTTGTGAAGCCTTGGCTTTAGCCTGCTCACCCTGCTCCATAGCGTCGGTGGCTTTTTGTTGTTGCTGGGATACATCCATCTCTCCTCCCTCATCTCGCGGCAGAGTCATAGGGTCCTGCAGCTTGCTGTTTTCTTGTTCAACAGCATCGAGCTGCTGTCTGATGGCCTCAAACTCTTGATTCATTTGTTTTTGTTGGGCCAGACGTTGATCCTCCTCTTCTTGTGATTCGGTTTCTAGTTCAGATGTGGCCTCTTGACGCTGACCCAAATCCTCCAAAGCATCACCGATTTGTTTGAGCTTTTCCGTAATAAAAAACCGGCGTGTCAATTCTACCAGGCGCGAGAGATTTTGTTCTTGGGCCTTCTGTTGTTGATCACTGCTTTGAAGCTCGTCGAGTAAATCCTCTTGCTCAAGCTGTTCTTGGAGTTCTTGAAGTTCCTTCCATTGCTGTGATTGCTCCTGCAACGACTCGATTTGTTCTTCGATCCGCTCCATGAGCTGCTGAGCCTGAGTGTTTGGCTCAGGGTCATTCTGTTGATATTGTTCCAGCGTTTTTTGCAGCGTTTGTGTTTGTTGTTCTAACACCTCGAGTTGAGCCTCTTTTTGCTTGATGAGTTGCTCTAGCGCCCGCTCATCCTTCCATTTCATTCCCTCCTTTTGCCTTAAAGCCTCGTCGAATTCTCGTGCTTCCTCTCCCTGTTTTGTCAGGTTGCTCAAAGCCTCTTCGAGTTGCTTAGTTTGATTGTTTTGCTGTGACAACAACTGATTTTGAGCTTGCTGGATCAACAACTCTTTATGTCCATAAACAGGTGAGCGCACCGATTTCGGGCCACTTACTTGATCGTTATCCGTCGCCTCAAAATAGTATTGATACGCCTCTCCTGGTATTAAATCAATCCCGCGTGGAAAAGAGTAATTCGCTTGTGCTCGGGACGATGGCTGAATGGCTAAATTAAGTTCCCGAGTGTCCGTTGGGTTTGTGACAGGATAGCAC
>WTIY01000285.1 GCA_011525065.1 Flavobacteriales bacterium | reverse complement strand
ATTTCCTTCAATGGTTTGACTCCATCCAAGCGTGGACAGGGTCAGCAGGGCCAAAAGCACAAATCGTTGTAACATCACTTATTGGTTTCTTTGGGACAATTCGTCTCTTAATTTTGCCGCAGTTTCATAATCCTCCTGCGATATGGCCTTACTCAACAGATCCTTCAACTCTTTTAAGGTATACTTTTTATAAGATTTACTCATTGGAATTTCCGCCTCCTCTTGATCCATTAAACGCGCAATGGCTCCGTCTTGATCGGCGTGTTCAGAATCAGAAGCCGGGCTCGTCTTGAGATGAATCCCCGCTTGATTTAAAATGTCTTTATAGGTAAAAATCGGCGCATTAAATCGCAGGGCTAGGGCGATGGCATCACTGGTTCTGGCGTCTAAAATCTCTTCACCGCCTTCGCGTTCAGCAATAATGCTTGAGTAAAAAACACCATCAACGAGTTTGTGTATGATGACCTGTTTGACCAAAATTCCGTAACGATCGGCAAAGGTTTTAAACAGATCATGGGTCAGTGGCCTTGGGGGACGAATGTCATTTTCTAAAGCTATGGCGATGGACTGGGCTTCAAAGACACCGATGACAATGGGTAATTTCCGGTCGCCATCTTCCTCGCTGAGAATTAAGGCGTAAGCCCCATTTTGGGTCTGAGAGTAAGAAATTCCTTTGATGTTTAGGCGCACGAGGCTCATGGTGGTTGGCATTATCCTTGGCAAAAACCAATACACAAACACCGCAAGTGCTTGTTAGCACCAAATTAAGAAATTTATGCGTTCTGGGCCTTAAAGTCTTTTAATTTTTGAATCAAGTCAGGAACTACCTCAAATGCATCCCCTACAATGCCATAATCAGCGGCTTTGAAAAACGGTGCCTCGGGGTCGGTATTGATGACAACTTTGACTTTAGATGAGTTTATCCCAGCCAAGTGTTGTATTGCACCACTGATTCCCACAGCGATATAAAGATTAGCGGCCACTGGTTTTCCAGTTTGCCCAACGTGTTCGCTATGCGGTCGCCAACCTAAATCACTGACAGGCTTGGAACAGGCTGTGGCCGCACCCATAAGCTCGGCGAGCTCCTCAATCATACCCCAATTTTCGGGCCCTTTAAGTCCTCGGCCAGCGGAAACAACGACTTCGGCATCAGCGATCATGACCTTATTGTTGGCCTTTTCAGTACTCGTGATTTCCCATGAAGAACCTGGTAAATCTAAATCCATGTTTGAAACGCTGGCATCGTCCGGATGATGCTGCACACCAAAGGCGTTTTTGGACAAGCCCAACACACCGATCGATCCATGAAGGGCAGTAAAGGCTGTGGCCTTGTTGGTGAACACATTGTGTGGAAAAGTAAGGGGCTCAGTACTGGTGGGAAGACCAGTAATGTTCGGTAAATAAGGGGCGTCTAATTCAATGGCCAAAAGCGGAGCGAGGTATCGGCTGTCCGCGCTGGATGAAACCAAAACTAAGGTAGCTACTGTTTCCCTGGCCGCTTGGGCCAAAGCATTTGCTGTAAGCTCAGCGTTAAATTCTTTCAGAGCTGGATGGTTACAATAAAGTACGCGATGTGCGCCATATTGACCGAGATTGGCTTGGGCGGGGTCTTCCGTTACGGCCGCAATTACCTCGGTATTCATCTTTTCGGCAATCCCACGGGCAAAAGAAATGAGTTCTTGTGCTCCTTTTTTAAAAGCTCCTTGATCGGATTCTGCGTAGACTAATATCGGCATAGCGCTTGGTGTGTTTTTAAGTTAAATGACTTTGGCTTCGTTGTGCAGCAAACTGATGAGTTGTTCTGCATTTTCTGCCAGTGTAACGGCTTCCTTAGGGGCTGGTTTTTGAAAACTTTGGACCTCAGATTTTGGGCCCGCTCCGGCACCCGGTTTAACGTTCAATGGTTTGGTTCTGGCTTGCATGATGCCACGCATGTTCGGGATGCGTAAATCACTTTCTTCAACCAGGCCTTTTTGACCTCCGATTACAAGGGGTAGCGACATTTTAAGGGTTTGTTTTCCACCGTCGATTTCACGCACTGCAGTGGCAGATTGTCCCTCTATTTCGAGCCCGATACAGGTATTGACAAAAGCATAACCACAAAGTTTGGCCAACATTCCTGGAACCATACCGCCATTGTAATCGATGGATTCACGACCGGCGATGACCAAGTCGTATTGACCTTCGTTAACCACTGGGGCTAGGGCTTGAGCCACGCTGTATCCATCGGTAGCGGGCTGGTCTACTCGAATGGCCTCATCGGCGCCTATAGCCAACGCTTTACGTAAGGTCGGTTCAGTCTCTGGCCCGCCTACGCTGACCACGTGGACCGCAGCGCCTTGTTTTTCTTTTAACCACAACGCACGGGTTAAACCAAATTCGTCATTTGGGTTAATGACAAATTGCACACCATTGGTGTCAAATTGGGTATTGTCGGCGTTAAAGTTTATTTTAGAAGTAGTGTCTGGAACGTGACTGATACACACAAGTATTTTCATCGTTTAAGGGCGGTTTTTGTATCGTTAAATTGTGGAAACAAAGATACGACAATCCGACTAATTTTGCTATGCATGCATAATAAAAATTGATAATTATCTCAAAAAAATAAGAGAACTTTTCAAATAGTATTATTTTTGTTCCGCTTAAAGAAAAATAGGTCCTTAAGAGTCATAAAAATCATGAAAACGATACAATTCAGAGAAGCAATATGTGAGGCCATGAGTGAAGAAATGCGCCGGGATGAAAGCATTTATTTAATGGGGGAGGAAGTCGCCGAATACAACGGTGCTTACAAAGCCAGTAAAGGCATGTTAGATGAGTTTGGTGCCAAACGCGTGATTGACACCCCAATTTCTGAATTGGGTTTTGCGGGAATCGCTACGGGTTCTGCCATGAACGGCAATCGCCCCATCGTGGAGTTCATGACCTTCAATTTTTCTTTGGTTGGCATCGATCAAATCATCAATAATGCCGCAAAGATTCGCCAAATGAGTGGTGGTCAATTCAATTGTCCTATTGTTTTTAGAGGACCTACCGCTTCTGCAGGTCAATTGGCGGCGACGCATTCTCAAGCTTTTGAAAGCTGGTTTGCCAATACGCCAGGCCTAAAAGTTGTGGTACCCAGTAACCCGGCAGACGCTAAAGGCTTGCTTAAAAGTGCCATTCGCGATGACGATCCAGTCATTTTCATGGAGAGTGAGCAAATGTATGGAGACAAAGGTGAGGTGCCTGAGGGCGAGTACCTGATTCCACTTGGGGTAGCCGACATCAAGCGCAAGGGTACAGACGTCACTATTGTGTCATTTGGAAAAATCATCAAAGAGGCCTATGCTGCTGCTGAGCAATTGGCTAAAGAAGGTATTGAATGTGAGATCATCGACTTGCGTACCGTTCGCCCGATGGATCACAAAACCATTTTGGATAGTGTCAAAAAAACCAATCGATTGGTCATCTTGGAAGAGGCTTGGCCATTTGGTAATGTAGCCACAGAAATCACGTATCAAGTGCAGTCTCAGGCCTTCGATTATTTAGACGCTCCCATTGTTAAAATTAATACGGCGGATACGCCAGCCCCTTATTCACCGGCGCTTCTTGCTGAGTGGCTCCCGAACAAGGAGGACGTCATGGCTGCGGTCAAAAAAGTCATGTATCGTACGGCTTAGGATTGACCGATCTATTTTACTACTTTTGCAACCGCAAAAATTTGCAATAAAAACCTACTAAAGAATAAATTATGCTAGAACAAAACATTATTTACGTCCCTGTGGCACTGTCTGTATTAGGACTGTTGTTCATGTTGGTCAAAATGAACTGGGTCAAAAAGCAAGCCGCTGGTAATGAGCGTATGCAAGGCATCTCCAAGAGCATCAAAGAGGGGGCCCTAGCCTTCCTTAATGCGGAGTACCGTTTGTTGGTCATCTTTGCCGTCATTGCTGCCGCTCTATTGTATTTGATTTCTACTATGGTCGCGACCACCAGTTGGATGATTGTACCGGCCTTTATATTTGGAGCGATTTTCTCAGCCCTAGCGGGTAATATTGGAATGCGCGTGGCCACCGAAGCCAATGCGCGCACTGCAGAAGCCGCAAAAACAAGTTTACCTCAAGCCCTTAAAGTTTCTTTTGGTGGTGGTACGGTAATGGGCCTAGGTGTGGCTGGTTTGGCCGTCCTTGGATTGAGCTTATTCTTTATGTTTTTCCTCGGTCAATTTCTTACCGAAGGCGGAGATTTCTACACTGAAATGACCATTGTTCTTGAAGCTCTTGCTGGCTTCTCCTTGGGCGCAGAAAGTATTGCTTTGTTTGCTCGCGTTGGGGGAGGTATTTACACCAAGGCAGCAGACGTCGGTGCTGACTTAGTCGGTAAAGTAGAGGCAGGAATCCCAGAAGATGATCCACGTAACCCGGCAACAATTGCGGATAATGTAGGGGATAATGTTGGCGACGTAGCCGGTATGGGTGCTGACCTGTTCGGTTCATATGTTGCGACGGTATTGGCCTCTATGGTTTTGGGGAATTACATCATCCGTGATATGGCCGCAAATGGAGAAACCACAGAAGCCTTCTCAGGCATGGGACCGATTTTGTTACCCCTTGTAATCGCTGGTGTTGGCGTCTTGGCCTCGATTATCGGAACCTTTTTGGTGAGCATCAAGGACAACACCGCTAAAGAACCACAAGTTCAAAAGGCGTTGGATACCGGAAACTGGGCAGCCATCGTGTTGACGTTGATCGCCAGTTACTTCTTAATTGATTGGATGTTGCCTGAGACCATGAGCATGAAGTTCTTCGGGGAAGGTTATCAAGAAGTGTCCTCGCAAAACGTATTTTATGCGGCCTGTATTGGTCTAGCCGTTGGGGCGTTGATTTCATATGTAACGGCCTACTTTACCAGTTTGGGTAAAAAGCCTGTTTTAGACATCGTTCAAAATTCATCAACTGGAGCCGCCACAAACATCATCGCTGGTTTGGCGGTAGGAATGAAGTCCACTTTTTGGAGTGTACTTTTGTTTGCTGCGGCCATTTATGGTTCTTATGAGTTGGCTGGTTTTTATGGCGTGGCCCTTGCTGCTTCAGCCATGATGGCAACCACAGCCATGCAGTTGGCCATTGACGCTTTTGGTCCAATCGCTGACAATGCGGGTGGTGTTGCTGAGATGAGTGAATTGGAGGATCATGTACGTGAGCGTACCGACATCCTTGACTCAGTAGGGAATACAACTGCTGCGGTGGGTAAAGGATTTGCCATTGCATCGGCTGCCTTAACCGCATTGGCGCTATTTGCCGCTTATGTAACTTTTACCGGAATCGATGGCATCAACATCTTTAAAGCAGATGTTCTAGCCGCACTATTTGTCGGCGGAATGATCCCTGTAGTATTTTCAGCTATGGCCATGAAGTCAGTGGGTAAAGCAGCCATGGAAATGGTGCAAGAGGTGCGTCGACAGTTCCGCGAGATTCCAGGAATTATGGAAGGAACAGGAACACCTGAATACGGGAAATGTGTTGAGATTTCAACCCAAGCAGCACTTAAAGAAATGTTGATGCCCGGATTATTGACCATCGTAACCCCGGTTTTGGTCGGTTTATTCTTCGGTGCAGAACCATTAGGAGGCTATATGGCTGGTGTTTGTGTTAGTGGTGTCATGTGGGCCATTTTCCAAAACAACGCTGGAGGGGCCTGGGATAACGCTAAAAAATCCTTTGAGGCTGGTGTTGAAATCAATGGTGAAATGACCTATAAAGGAAGTGATGCGCACAAAGCTGCCGTTACTGGAGATACCGTAGGAGATCCATTTAAAGATACTTCTGGTCCATCGATGAACATTTTGATCAAATTGACCTGCCTGGTTGGTTTGGTGATCGCTCCCATCCTCGGCGGACATTCTGAGGCTGTTGCTGAATCAGGACAAGAAATGATTTTTGTTTCTGAAGACGGAACCGTTACTGAGCTCGGTAAGGTCGAGGTTCGTGAAGAGAAGCAAGTCAAAGTGATTATGGAGCAAGAGGGTGAGACGACCAAGGCGACGGTCACTACCGTTACTGAGGTCAATGGTGAGGTTCAAGAAACTGTTCAAGAGTTCTCTGGAACCCAGGAAGAGGTTATTGCTCAAATTGAAGCGCTTGAGACCATGGCCATCAAGATGGATAACAACGGTCTTGAAAAAACCATCGAGGTTGAAGTAGAGCAGAAATAATTACGGGGATACCCGTTTGATTGAATAAAAAAAGCCCCGGTGCATTCGCGCCGGGGCTTTTTTCTTGCCCAAAATTCGATCATCGCTCCATGGGCTTAAACTCAAAAAATATGAGATGGGTGATGATCGGTTATGTCTGCAGTCATTAGAAGAGCCCGTGCAGTTCGGCGTCTATTTTGTTGATCACGGCCCCGAGATCTTCCTTATTGTCGACAAAGTTGAGTTGATCGACATCGATGATTAATAAATTACCCTTATCGTAGTGATGAATCCAAGCCTCGTAG
>WTIY01000001.1 GCA_011525065.1 Flavobacteriales bacterium | reverse complement strand
ACCACGGACCCAAAACATTTAATGATCTTGTCGTTGTATAAACCCAAACAAATGATGGCTTTGACCTTCTCATTCACCAAGGGCAGTAATTCCTCGTATTGGTTGCCCTTGTCCTGCCCCCCTACAATCCAAACCGTAGGGCTCTGCATGCTATCTAAGGCATAATAGACCGCATTAACATTGGTGGCCTTGGAATCATTGATGTAGGCCACATTGTTAATTTTAAGGACAAATTCCAAACGGTGTTCAACAGATTGAAAATGTTCCAGAGACTGTCTAATTGTTTCTTTGCGAATGTTCAACAAAGCGCCGACAGTAGCGGCGGCCATGGCATTTTTTTGATTGTGCATGCCCTGGACCGTAAGATTAAGTGTTGGCATATTTATGGATTTTTGTGGTGTATTAATGACTAAGGTGTCGCGGTCGATAAAACTGCCCTGAGCCAAATTGGTTTTTGTGGTGTAAGGCATTAAACTTGATTTCATGGGGGTGTTGGGCACACGAGCACCCAGGACTGGATCATCAGCATCATAGATCAAAAAGTCTTCTTGGCGTTGACTTTTTGTGATGCTCATTTTTGAAGCGATATAGGCCTCAAACTGATGGTTGTAACGATCCAAATGATCTGGAGTAATGTTAGTAATCACAGCGATGTGTGGCTGAAATTGAACTGTGCCATCGAGCTGAAAACTACTGACCTCTAAAACGTAGTAATCTGGTTCTTGACCCATCACTTGAGCGGCAAAACTCTTGCCGATGTTACCACCCAATCCTGCAGAGAGACCTGCGTCGACCAACAATTGATGAATCATGGAGGAGGTGGTGGTTTTACCATTACTCCCGGTAATGGCGATGATGGGTTTTTGGGTAAAGCGGAATCCCCATTCGATTTCCGATATAACCTCGACGCCGTGATTCAAGAGAGAGACAATCACTGGAGCCGTGTCTGGAATGCCCGGACTTTTTACAGCGATGTCCGCGTGATTCAATCGAGATAAGGTATGCCCGCCCTCCTCAAATTCGATTTGTTCACGATTAAAGATCACACGGGCGGATTCAGTAAGTTCCCCTAGCTCAGAAACAAAGACCTCGTAACCTTTGGCCTTTCCCAAAAGAGCCGCACCACATCCGCTTTCTCCTGCACCTAATATGACCAGTTTTCCTGCCGACATTAGCGAATTTTTAAGGTGACTATGGTGATGACTGCCAAAACAATCCCCACGATCCAAAATCGAGTGACGATTTTACTCTCGTGATAACCCTTGACTTGATAATGATGGTGTAAAGGCGCCATTTTAAACAGCCGTCGGCCCTCACCAGTCTTTTTTCTAGTATACTTAAACCAGCCCACCTGGAGTACCACGGATAGGTTCTCCATTAAAAAGATACCGCACAAAATGGGTATCAGCCATTCTTTGCGAATGGCGATGGCAATTACAGCAATGATGCCTCCAATGGTCAAACTCCCGGTATCCCCCATAAAGACCTGAGCCGGATAAGCATTGTACCAAAGAAATCCAATTAAGGCTCCCACAAAGGCCATGATGAAAATAGAGAGTTCTCCGATGTTCGGGATGTACATGATGTTGAGATAATCTGAGAAGATGACATTCCCTGAAATCCAAGCAAATATGGCCAGAGTCACCCCGATGATGGCTGAAGTACCCGCAGCGAGTCCATCGATACCGTCTGTTAGGTTGGCGCCATTGGACACTGCAGTGATGATAAAGATGATGATGGGAATAAAAATTAACCATGACAGCGATGCGGCCTTGGGCCCCAACCATCCCAATATTCTCTGGTAATCGATCTCATTATTTTTGACAAAGGGCATGGTGGTGATCAAGGCCTTTTCGGCTGGGTAGAATGCCTTGGAGATGGCCGACACTTCTTGCTGATTGTCTTGAGCTCGTGCGAGGTTTTGGCTCACTGCGTCAGCGGGAATCTGGCGACGCACCGTGACCTCATCGCTCAAATACAGTGTAGCGCCAACAATGATGCCCAAACCGATTTGACCAAAGACCTTAAAACGCCCGGGGAGGCCCTCCTTATCTTGTTTGAACTTCTTAATGTAGTCGTCGATGAAACCAATAATGCCCATCCATATGGTCGTAACCAGCAATAAGATGACATAAATGTTATCCAGTTTGGCAAAGAGCAAGACTGGAATCACGATGGCTAAAATGATGATCAACCCTCCCATAGTCGGAGTGCCTGCCTTTTCTGACTGACCCTCCAAGCCCAATTCACGGATGGTTTCACCCACCTGTTTGTTTCGCAAAAAGTCAATAATTCGACGACCAAAATAGGTAGCGATAAATAAGGAGGTAATCGCAGTCATTGCGGCCCTAAAGGTGATAAACTGAAATAATCCCGCCCCTGGCAGATCATAAGTTTTGTCCAAAAATTCGAAGAGATAATAAAGCATGCTATGGCGTTTGGTCGTTTAAAAATTCACAGACAATTTTGTAATCGTCGAAGTCATGGCGCACCCCAGCGATTTCTTGATAATTTTCGTGTCCCTTTCCGGCGATCAGAATCATGTCTCCGGGTTGGGCCATCTGAACGGCTGTTTTTATCGCCTGTTTGCGGTCCACGATAGAAACAAATTTTTTGAATTCAGCGGGGGGAACCCCTGCTTCCATATGTGCGATGATGGCCTCGGGGGACTCACTGCGCGGATTGTCAGAGGTAAAAATTACTTTATTGCTCCAATGCGTGGCGACAGCTGCCATTTTAGGGCGTTTTGTAGCATCTCGATCACCACCGCACCCCACTACAGTAGTCAAAATTTCGTTGCCCGTGCGCAAATCATCAATGGTCGACAAGACATTGTCCAGGGCATCCGGGGTGTGGGCGTAATCCACTATGGCCGTCACGCCATTGGCCGCGACGAAATACTCAAATCGGCCAGAGACACTGTTCAGCGTACTGATCTGTTGTAACACCGCCATGGCATCCATTTCGAGCAACTCAGCACAGGCGTAAATGGCCAATAAATTATAAGCATTAAATCCACCAATGAGTTTAACCCAAACCTCTTGTCCCGCAATTTTAAGGAGTTGGCCACTAATTTGCTGTTCCAGTGTTTGCACTTTGAAATCGGCCAAAGATTTTTGGGCATAGGTAAACGTCCGCGCTTTGGTATTTTGCAGCATAAAGGCCCCATTTTTATCGTCTTGATTGGTCAGGGCAAAGGCCTTTGGGCTCAGCTGATCAAAAAATCGCTTTTTGACGTTACGGTAGGTCTTGAAATCCTTGTGGTAGTCCAGATGATCGTGGGTTAGATTGGTAAAAATCCCTCCGTCAAAAGCCAAACCAAGCGTACGGTTTTGATCAATACCATGAGAACTGACCTCCATAAAACAATGCGTCACACCCTGATCCACCATATTTCTGAGCATTCGGTTGATCATCAAAGAGTCCCCAGTGGTATGGGTCGCAGGCAGAACTTGCTTGCCAATTCTATTTTCTACCGTGGAGAGCAATCCCGAGGTAACGCCCAAACTAGAAAACAATTCATACAATAATGTAGCCACTGTTGTTTTGCCATTGGTTCCAGTAACCCCAACCAAAACCAAGGATTGAGAAGGTTGCTCATAAAAATTATCCGCCATGAAGGCCAAAGCAGCAGTGGTGTCGGCGACTTGAACGTAGGTAATTCCATTAATGATCAGTTCCGGAAGCCTTTGACAAATTATGGCGATGGCCCCCTGTTCACAGGCTTGCTTAATGTAATCATGCCCATCAAAAACAGCACCTTCTATGGCGACAAAAACATCGTTGAGCCCTACACGTCGAGAATCAAATTCCAAGCCGCGTACATCGACCACAGTCGAACCCACCACTTGATCGATCGAAACGCGATACAATATGTCTTTGAGCATACTCATGAGCCGATTAAGGTTATGGTGGTGGTTTGCCTTAATGCAGTGCCAGCCTTCGGGATTTGCCGGATGATGGGTCCCCTTCCGCGCACTGAAACAGAAACTCCCAAATTTTCTAATAGGGCTAAGGCGTCCATCAGTGGCCAACCAGTCAGGTCAGGTATTTCTTCTGTGTTTTGGGCCATCAGGGCATTAAATTTGGACTCAGAGGCGGCCAATTCTGGGTGAGATCCTGTGGGTAAAATGACGTGCTCTTTAACTGGACTGTCGGTGTATATCTTTTGAGCAATTCGCTTAAAGACTGGGCCAGTAACATCGGCGCCGTAATAGCCCTTTTTTGTGCTCGGTTTGTGGATCACCACGATGCATGAGTATTTTGGCTGATCCGCGGGAAAATAGCCCGCAAATGAGGAGATGTATCGACGATCTTCGTCCCAGTCCTCCATCCAATATTCTGTTCTAGCGGTTCCTGTTTTACCCGCAATAGAAAAATAAGGAGACGACAAGGCTTTTCCGGTGCCTCTCTTGACAATGTTCTTCAAAATATCACGCAACTCGTTAAGGGAGGCCTCAGACATGATTTTAGGGTTCAAGACCTCGGTACCATATTCGTGGATCAATCGATTATCGCTTATGATGCGATCCACAAAGTGGGGCTTGACCATGACCCCATCATTGGCCAAAGCATTGTAAAACGCCAAAATTTGTAAGGGAGTCATCCTTAAATTATAGCCATAGGCCATCGATGGCAAAGCATTTTTACTCCATTTTTTTTCACCAGGCCTCGGTATTTCGGGTTTTCCCTCACCGCTAATTGGCAAGCCCAATACGGTATCCAAGCGCCATGTCTTGAAGTAATCCAACCAGCGTTCTGGGGTTTCGCTGTAGGCCCCATCAATTAAACTGGCCAAACCAATATTCGAAGAAACTTCAAGAGCCCGGGCAGCAGAAATTTTACCATGCCCTTTGGTGTCAGTGATCATCCTGCCATAAAAAGCCTTACTTCCGAGTCTTGTATCTACAATTTGTGCCGTGTCGATGGCTTGATCCTCTAAGGCAGCAGCAAAAGCAATGGTTTTAAATGTACTGCCTGGTTCATGACTTTCCCCTACGGCATAGTTCAATTTTTCATAATAGGTTCCCTGATTGGTTCTGCCCAGATTAGCCATGGCGCGTACCGCTCCCGTAGCGACCTCCATAACCACGACTGTACCGTGTTCTGCTTCATAGTGCTCAAGCTGGGCCAACAACGCATGGTGGGCAATGTCCTGAATGTTAATGTCTATGGTAGTAACCACATCAAATCCATCCCTGGGTTCGAGTTCATTTTCATCAGAAACAGGCTTCCACTGGCCCTTGGCAATTTTTTGCTTGAGTCGATGACCGTCTTGACCTCTGAGGTAAGCATCAAATGCTCCCTCCAGTCCAACCGTGTAACGCATGGAGTCTGTGGTGGTATGATGCCCAACAAGTCGTTCTGCTATTTTTCCAAGAGGGTGTTCTCTGGTGGGCTTTTGCACCACAATCAAACCCCCTTTATACGGACCCAGATTAAGCAATGGCATATTTTTTACCGCCAAATAATCGGTGTAATTTAAATCTCGTGCCAAAATCTGATAACGCTTGTTTGCCCGGCGAGCTTTTTGCAATACACCCTGGTATAGGAGGCAGAACGACCGAAATAATCCCCAAGAGATTTGGCCAATCGAGGCATCAAAACTTCAAAATTCGAGGCACTGACCGTTTTGGCGTCAAAGCGAATGTCATATCGAGATACAGAGGTAGCCAACAGACTTCCATCTTGAGCGTAAATATTGCCCCGATTTGCCTTAATTGGAATGTTTTGTGTCGTTTTCTTAGCCGCTTCTGCCCGATAAAAATCACCTTCTTTGAATTGAATATGACTCAATCGAAATACCACTGAAATAGCCAATATGAGCAAGCCACTGGCCACTAAATAAAAGCGCTTTAACGTCAAACTGGCTTTATTCATTGGGTGGATTTTGAGCGATAATTATTTTTTTGGGCGGAACCTCAGATGGAAATAAACCCTGCTGTTCCATTGCGCTAATGATTTTTGTCTCCATTTTAGCGTTCATTAACGCCATTCGGCCTGCGACAAACTGACTTTTTAGTTGCTTTACTTGATTGCTCAAAGCCGCAATGCGATGAACTTTCTGATCCACACGATGCGCACTGCTTATCATGAACATGGCCAAAGCAGAGAGAAACAATATAAATTGCCAGGTCTTGAGCGCATCCTCACTGATGAGGAATTGACCGCGAATGATATTTAATAACGAGTTCTTCATCAGTCTTGTGTTCTTTCAGCAATTCTCAATTTTGCACTTCGCGCTCGATTGTTTCTTTGGATTTCCTCCGAATCTGGAACAATCAATTTAGACACAGGCTTAAAGGGTACAAAGGCCCTGCCAAAGACATCCTTTTCCGGCATTCCCTCGAAGAGACCGTATTTCATATATCGTTTGACCAATCGATCCTCTAGAGAATGATATGAGATCAAACTCAATCTACCTCCTGGTCTTATTACTTCCTTGGTTTGATTTAATAAGTCTTTTAGGACCGCTAATTCCTGATTGACCTCGAGCCTAATGGCCTGAAAAATCTGAGCCAATATTTTGTGTTCTTTGGTTCTGATC
>WTIY01000109.1 GCA_011525065.1 Flavobacteriales bacterium | reverse complement strand
GTCAATGAATATTCCAAAGATTCCTGTGCGTCCAACTCCGTTCGAGAAACTTCGGCGTCAAAATCAAATGACCCCACTGCTCCGGTAAAATCACTTGGTCGATTTTCTTGGGGTAAAGGTTTCACCTTAATGGTTCGCCTTCCTGCGGAAATGGTTTTGTTGACTCTTGTGGTGAGGAATCGGCCAAAGAAATCACGACGATTAGAGCGCACGTCAATAGGCACATCCAAGGTCAATGGCTCGATACTCAAATCACCTGTTTTCTGAGGATAGAGGACCGTCGTTCTCAAAATCACATATCGATAATCTTCCCCTCGATATTGACCCTCGTAAATTTTTAACTGACCCTTTTGATCCAGTGTCTGACTCCAAAAATCGGCGTATTTGGGTGAATCAATTTCACGCCAATTGCTGGTAATGCTGACCTGATTGGAAACGTATAACTTATAAACAACCGTGATGGCTTGGTTTAAATAGGGGTTGGTATTGGAGACCTCTGCGACCAAATGAACGTTTTCACTGGCCAAATAATCCGCATTATTGCCATCTTTTGGGATTTCTACCGCTTCGGTAATGATCACTTCTACCGGCGGGGATTTATATCGTTCATCATCAATTTCAATGACGGCTTGTCCGATGGTAATGGGTCCCTTCTTCAGCGGAGCTAAGAAAAAGCTATAGGTTTTGGAATAGGTCCTTTTCCCATTGATCCATGAATTACTGATGGACTGATTTGGCCCCCCAAGAACCCGAAATCCGTCAAAGCTGGGCGGCTCAAAATTGTCGCCATCCTGATTCATTTCAAAATCAACTCTCAATCGTTCGTTCAGTCCGAGTTTTCTCTTGCTGACTTTGGCTTCAAACTGCACCTGGGCCATCAGCCCCACAGGGATTGAGACCAGCAAAATCAACAATAAATATCTCTTCACGCTACTCACCCTACCAATCCTTTGATCGTTTTACTTTGGCCCCTTTGACCTTCTGCAAATTCATTTTGTCTTGAACCTTTTGCTCCTCGTTATTCATGGCCTCTAGTAAGTTCTTAATTTGCTGTGGAGACAACTTACCCGGTTGGCCATGATTGGGATTTTTATTTTTATCCTGATCCTCCGGTTTTTGATTTTTGTTTTTCTGTTCGCCTTGATCTTTATTGGAGTCCTTCTGGTCGTCTCCCTCATTTTCATTTTGATTTTCCCCCTGGTCATTTTTATCCTGATCCTTGTCATTGTCGCTAGGATCGTCCTGATTCTGACCGTCTTTTTCTTGATCTTGCTGTTGGTCTTGATCCTGCTTGTCCTGCTGATCCTTTTTGTCGTCTTTATTCTCGTCTGGAGGAGGAGGGTTTTTGTCCAATAAATCCTGAGCTACCGCCAAATTGTAGCGACTCTCATCATCCTCAGGGCTATTTCTTAGGGCATCTTTGTAGGCAGCAACGGCCTCCTGATACTTCTTCTCTTTCATGAAGGCATTACCCAAATTGTGAAACGCACGATGTTTTTGTTCATAAGTGGTGGCGTCGCGAGCGGCTTGTTTGAATCGAAATAAGGCCTCTTTGTTTTGGCCCCGTAAATGGTATTCATTGCCCAAATTAAAGGCCCCGTTATCGCGTTCTCCCAAGGCCAAGGCTTTGCGGTAATTCACCTCTGCCTCGGCAAAAGACCCTCCAGCCAAATCCGTAGCTCCCTCAGACAACGCCTCCAAAGCCTCCGTCGACGCAGGCCCCGCTGATGGAGTTTGTTCCTGACCAGATGCCATCTCCCACTGAGCCATGAATAAAAGGCACAGCAGCAGCGGCATCCATCGTGAAATCATCCCCTTATGCCTCTTCTGATCGTTCATTGAACAAATTTAATTTTTTTAACCAACTGGTTTTTCTCTCTAACATAAAGCTTTCGATCAATAACAAGATCAGCGCCAAAGCCAAAAACCACTGAAATTGGTCTTTAAAATCAGTGAATTGTTTGGATTCAAACTCTGTCTTGTCCATTGCATTTAAAATGCCTTGTACCTCGGTGACGACCTCCTTAGTCTGAGTCCCGTCGATATAGCGGCCTTCTCCCCAACGAGCAATGTCCCCCAAATTCTCACTGTTGAGCTTGGTGATTACCTGATTGTTTTCTTGATCGCGTTTGTAATACTGAAGGACGCCATTACGCTTAATTGGAATCGGAGCCCCTTTGGGTGTGCCAACGCCAATGGTATACACCTGAATCCCAGCCATAACCGCCTCACGAACCATCTCTTGGTCATTGCCTTGATGGTCTTCACCGTCGCTTACAATAAACAATACGCGATTGGTTTGTTCTTGATCGTTAAAGTACGTTTTGGACAAATTAATGGCCTCATTAATGGCGGTTCCTTGAGAAGAAACCATATCGGTGTTCATTTGACTCAAAAATAATTTGGCCGAAGAAAAGTCTGTGGTGATGGGCACTTGAGGAAAAGCACTGCCCGCATAACCGATCACCCCGACCCGATCCCCCACGAGATTATTGATGATTTGCGTCACCAATTGCTTTGATTTTTCTAAACGATTCGGCGCCACATCCTCTGCCAGCATGCTCTTAGAAACATCAACGGCAAAAACAACGTCCACCCCTTGTCGGGTTACGGTTTCAATTTTGGTTCCGAGCTTGGGGTTGATTAACGCCAAAATCAAGGCCGTCACAGTCAAACTCCAAAGGCTGAATTTAATCCAGCTTTTTATGCCCGAATGATTGGGACCCAATCGATCAAGCGCTCTTTTGGAAAAGAACTTTTGACGCACCCTTTTTTGCCACCAAATACGCCAAAGGAATAAGACCAGCGCCACGAAAAGCAGCGCCAAGGCATAAAAATATTTGGGTTCTTCGAGCTGATACATCAAATAAAACTTTTAAATGCGGTTTGTCTCATAATGAACTCAAAGAGCAATAAGCCCAAGGCTGCCAAAATCAGCGGCCTAAAGCCTTCATCGTATTGTTGATACTTAAATTCCTCTATCTCGGTTTTTTCCAATTTATTGATCTCCTGATAGATCTCCCCTAACTTGGAATTATCTGTGGCGCGGAAATACAAGCCCCCTGTAGTTTGGGCAATTTCTTGAAGCAGGGCCTCATCAATTTCTACAGGCACTTTTCCATATTGAAACTGACCGTTTGGACGCATGCCTACTGGAGACAGTGCCAATCCGTTTGATCCCAACCCTATGGTGTACACCTTGATCCCAAATTCCACAGCCAACTCACTGGCCGTTCGCGGATCAATGAAGCCAGAGTTGTTCACACCATCGGTCAAAAGAATGATGACTTTACTCTTTGCTCGACTTTCCTTCAGGCGATTCACCGCCGTTGCTAAACCCATGCCTATGGCCGTGCCTCCCTCAATGATGGTGTTGTACTCAATGGATTTTAGCGCAGAAAGCACAATGGTTTTATCACTGGTCAATGGGGTTTTGGTATAACTCTCTCCAGCGTATTCGACCAATCCCAATCGATCATTTGGTCGATTATCAATGAATCGAGCAGCGACCGCTTTTAGGGCCTCTAATCGATTCGGCGTCAAATCTCTTGCCAACATGCTGGCCGAGACGTCAATCGCCATCACGATATCTATTCCTCGTGAGGTTTTGATGCGTGTACTCTGATCGACATGTCGAGGCCTGGCTAAAGCGACAATAATCAAAATCATCGCTATAATGCGCATGACCCAAAGCAAGGTCTTAACCATGGCCCAGAATCTACTTTGGGCACTTGAGGGGCCCAGTGACGACATCTGCCATTCGGCGTTCAATTGTCTGTTTTTTCGCCAATACCATGCCACGACTAAAGGCAATAAAGCCAGCAGCCAAAACCATTCGGGCGAAACAAATTCAAAGGTTCTTGTCATGGCTGCTTAGGATTTTGATTAGACTCAGGAATCTCAAGTGAAACAGAATTGATGATGCGGTCCTTGAGTTCTTGAGCAAAGCGCTTGTCATCCACATAAGCCACCATAACCGTCTGTATCCCGCCCATTTGGTCAAAAACTAGGAGCTCGTACTGATGCGGCTCTGTTCCTGTTTTACCATAGGCATTGGCCACATAAAAGCTGCCATAGGCTCTGATCCCCTTTATGCCTTCAGGGGTCTCAAACGCCTCATCTTTAACGATTAAAGTTCGCGCCCCCTGCTCCTCGAGCAAAACAAGTGATCGATTAAGGGCCAATGAAGCATTCCATTTCTGCCCTGGCTGGGCTTCCGTACTGGTCACCGCGATATAAAAATCATCCTCAAGGGCAAAAGCCTCAAAAATGGCTGTTGACTTGGCCGATAAACTGTCTTGATCCGGATGCGTAAAGGTCTTGCGCATTAAAATTTCCGGGGTTTCTAGTATGACTGCGGGCACGCCGTATTCACTGGTGTACCATGGCCCTTCTTTAAGGTCACGCATGGCATTTCCAAAAATTTGATCCTTTGCCTCAAGTGGGCCGACATAGGCCACGTAAGTGCTCATAACAACCAAAAAAACCGCTAAAGCAGTTAAGGCTTGACCAACACGCTTGGCTTTTTGTTTTCTTTTGGCCAATGCCTCAGCGTCCAATGCCAACTGCGGGTCGATTGCCTCAGGCAATGGAATGCTGGATTTGAGTTCTTGGATTAGGGTCAAGCCATGATTCTGATCTAAATCCCATTGCTGCGCGGTGACTTGACTCTTGGCAAACTTGATCAAATCGGCTCGGTGCAATAACTCGGATATGCCGTTTATGGTCTCTTGCTTGAGATCGAAATGATCTCCCATCTTGTGAAGTACTAAGCGGTCGATGAGTTCATCGGTGGTACTTTCCAAAGCGCGGTGGTCAATCTCACGGTCAATGTAAGTCTTGATGATGTCCGTAAGCTCGCTGTAAGCCGGTTTAGCATCAAATCCCTCTGCGGCACGCTTCTGATTCAAAATTTTCCACCGCTGCATCGCCTCTTCGTAGGGCGGAAGTGGTGGTGGCTTTTTTTCTCGTCTTTGAGACTTGTGTCTATTCCAAAAATAATACCCTAAAATCCCTGCAGCGATTAAGGCAATCAGTAAGGCCAAAAACCCAAAATATCCGTTTTTCAAAGGCACTTGTGCCGATGGTTTGATGGCGAAAATTTGTTGTTGTGTGGTGTCTACGGGTATGGTCAAAACCGCCACGTTGAATTCTGGAGTGTCAAAGGCACTATCATTGATCATGACGCGCTGTTTTGTCAAGCGATAGACGCCAGAGTCAAATTGGGTTAGCCCATATTTTTTGCGCAGCTCCCACAGATGTCTTTGACTTTTATCGCTCAAAGTATCTACGGGATAACTCCGTATGACCTCAAAATCCCCAAAATTTTTGCCCTCGGGAAACATGACAAAATCGGTGCTGTCAGCCTTCACCTCTATAAGCAGCTGCAACTCCTCCCCAATGCGCATCTGGGTTGTATCTAATTTGGCCTTGATTTGGGCCGTCAGAGAACTGACCGCCAAAAGCGCGGTCACTAAGCCGATGGATGAACACGATGCTATATGTTTGATCAGGCCCCTCATGCGATTACCCTCTATTTTTAAAGTAACCCAACAGTTTTTTCACATAGCTCTCTTGCAAACTGCAGTCAATGGTGCCTGCGCCACATTTTAAAAAGGACTCCTGGAAATCATTGACCCGTTTTTGATAATGCAATAAATGATTTCTTCGAACCGATTTACTGGAGGTGTTGACTAAAATTCTTTGATCCGTTTCTGGGTCTAACATTTCAACCATTCCCATAGGGGGTAACGCCGCTTCGCTCTGGTCGTAAACCCGAATCCCTGTGACATCGTGTTTTCGGGCGGCAATGCGCAAGGGAGATAAAAAAGGGCCCGTAATGAAGTCAGACAATACAAAGACTATGGCCTTTTTCTTCATGACCGAAGTTAGGTATTTCAAGGCCGCAGCTACATCGGTTTTTCGCCCTTTTGGTTTGAACTCCAAGAGCTCTCTAATGACCCGTAGAACGTGAGATTTCCCCTTTTTTGGTGGGATGAAAAGTTCGATTTGATCCGTGAACAAAATAAGTCCGATTTTGTCATTGTTTTGCAAGGCTGAAAAAGCCAGAGTCGCTGCAATTTCCGTTAGAACTTCCCCCTTGAACTGGTCTTGAGACCCATAGATTTCGGATTGACTCACATCGACCATAAGCATCAAGGTGAGTTCTCGTTCCTCCTCAAATACTTTGACATAGGGCTCGTTGTAACGCGCTGTAACGTTCCAATCAATGGCCCTGATGTCGTCGCCATATTGATACTGACGCACCTCGCTAAAAGTCATACCCCTTCCCTTAAACGTGGAATGGTATTCTCCACCAAACACGTGGTCACTCAAACGGCGTGTTTTGATTTCGATGGCACGTACTTTTTTTAAGAGCGTCTTGGTATCCACAATACAGAGGTTTGAGCGCTTGGAATGTTCTAGGGAACTTCAATCACATCAACGATTCGATGGATCAACGCTTGGGACGTCACCTCCTCAGCCTCTGCTTCGTAAGTAATGCCCACGCGATGACGCAACACATCATCGACTACGGCACGCACATCCTCTGGAA
>WTIY01000100.1 GCA_011525065.1 Flavobacteriales bacterium | reverse complement strand
GACAGGCATGGCTGTTCTACTTTTTTAGTCGGCCGCCCCTCAAGGACTTTCAGGTTACGGAAACCATAGGCGTTAAAACCATACTTAAGCGTTCTGCCCCGATGGCCATCAGCGCTGTGTCATTTTTGCTCATGCAAAGTTTAGACGTACTGATGTTAAAACATTTTGGCGACTACGCGACAGTAGCGGTTTACAGCATTGCTGTGAAATTGACCTTACTTTTGTCCGTGGCTTTGGCTTCGGTCAATGCGGTGCTTGCCCCTAAAATCGCAGAGGATTACAACCGACAAGACTATTTGGCCTTGGCCCAAAAAGTCAAAAGGAGCACCCAATTGATTTTTGTCACTACAGCCCCCGCGATCTTACTTTTGGCCCTTGGTTCAGAGTGGATTTTGGCCTGGTTCGGTTCGGCCTATGTTTTGGCCAAAACGCCTTTGCTCATTTTGCTCTGCGGTCAAGGCGTTAACACGCTTTGTGGTTCGGTTGGGGTTTATTTGAACATGACAAACAAGCAAAAGACTTTTCAATGGATTATAGCCAGCGCCTTGCTGGTGAATGTCGGACTCAACACTTATCTCATTCCAAAATTCGGGATGAATGGGGCTGCTTGGGCAACCGCAGGGAGCATGATGGCTTGGAACATTGTCGCGGTCGTCTACGTTTATCAAAAAGACGGGATAAAAACTTTTTTGACATGGTAGATCAAAGACACAAGGTTGACTTTTTCATCGTTGGCGCTGCGCGTTCTGGGACCACGAGTCTTTACCAATACTTGTCTCAGCACCCGGATGTTTTTTTGCCAAAGGTCAAAGAGCTCAATTACTTCTCTCAAGTGACTTCAAGCGAGCCAAAGGATTATGAAAACCCAAAGCCAGGGCGGGAATATCACACGAAAATCATTCAAAGCCCCGAGGTTTACACCGGACTGTTTTCTGGAGCCACCCCGAATCAAATCAGCGGCGACATTAGCCCTTCTTATTTGTGGCACCCCGAAACAGCAAAGGCCCTTTACAAGCACAATCCTGAGGCAAAAATTATCGTCACCTTAAGGCATCCGGTCCAACGGGCGTTTAGCCACTATTTAATGGCCAAAAGCGTGGGTTATGACCGGAGTCCAAACTTTGAGCAGGCCATAAAAGCACCGCTCTCCAAGCACTGGGGTGGCGGCAATCGCTACCTTGAGTGGAGCGATTATTTAGCCCCCATGCAAGCGTATTTCCATTGTTTTCCAAAGGCCCAAATTCACGTTATGATTTTCGAACAGTGGATTGGCCATCAGGAGCAGGCCATGGCGGATTTGGCAAATTTTCTAGGGATTGAACACCAGTCGACTATCGCCCTAGGGGATCAGCACAATCAAACCATCGCTTACAAACATCAAGGCGTTTTGAACGCTCTAAGACTGCCATGGGCCAGGACATTGCTTCATCGCCTTTTGAGCGAGTCACAGAGAACTCGACTTAAAGGAGCACTGTTTGGTGCGCAAGCCGCAGACGAAATACTGGCAGATGAACTCAAGGAATCCTTGATGCAGGATCAAAGACAAAACATAGAACAACTCGAAGCCCTTACCGGTCAACCATTGCCGGTCATCTGGGGTTTGAAACCGTCATAAATCTCAGACATGATCAGCCATCACCATAAAACCATATTTGTACACATCCCCAAGGCGGCGGGACAAAGTGTGGAACAGATGTATTTGAGTGATTTGGGCCTGGATTGGTCAGAGAGAGCCGCATTGCTGCTTCGCCCTAAAACAGCGCAAGAGGCGGGGCCTGAGCGATTGGCTCATTTGACAGCCGAGCAGTACACGGCCTTAGGGTACATTGATTCAGAGCAATTTGAGGCTTATTTTAAATGGACCTTGGTGCGCAATCCGTATTATCGTGCGCTGTCTTGTTATCATTTTTTAGGGCATGCTCGCGTTATGAGCTTTGAGACATTCGTCAAAAAAGTGATTCCTCAAAAAATAAATCAGCAACACTTTTTTTACCGACCACAATACGATTATCTTCATGGCAGAGATGGTCGTTTACTGGTGGATTATGTCGTTCATTTGGAGCGCCTGGATCAGGAGTTGGCATTTGCCAAACAAAAATCGGGCATTGAACAGCAGACCATGCCCCATGCCAACAAGAAACCCGGGTCGTGGAAACGGGTACTGCGTGTTTGGTGGGAGGATCCTGCACTGATCTTAGCGTTGGCTTTTGGCCATCACAACAAAGACCGTAAGGCGGCATTAACGCCAGCGGCCATTGCCGGCATTAATCATTATTATTCAAAGGACTTTAAGGCCTTTGGTTATGCACTAGAATCATGAATCAGTTGACCGCAAAAATAGGCCTGGCGGCCATTGTTTTAGCCCTTTGGGCTGAGAGCGTTGAGCTGAGTTTTATCGTGGCCCTCGGCGTTTTGCTGCTGCATTTCAATGGACGCATCTCACGCGGTCTTTCCCAGGTCGTTGTGCTGATTATAGGGATGATGTTTGTGGGAAGTTTGGGCATCATCAGCCCAGAGGCTGGTGTTTATGGATTTATCAAAGACGTGGTCTATTTCTTACGCCCCCTCACGGTCATGCTGGCGGCTTATTTTGCGGTGTCAAAACTCAAATCAAAAAAAGAATTTTACAACCTGATTGTCATTATGGGCATTGGGTTTGCGGTGATTCACCTATTGGACATCGGCATTGGCCTATTGCGTTATCGGCCAAACTTGCAAAAGTTTCGAGAGCTTTTCGGCAAGTTGAATCACGTGGAGATGGTCGCGCTGTTTTTGTTGGCCTGCATAAAAGATTTACCCGTTAAAAAAACCAGGTATACCTTGTTTTTCAAACTCGCGGTCATGGCCCTGATCCTGTCCTTTGTGCTGTATTTTTCACGAACCATGATTGTGGTGCTCTTTTTGATGATTTTAGCCTATCACGGTTATTTAAAGTTAAATGCCCGAGGTGTGGTAATGGGCCTTATTTTAATGGCTTTCGGGGCTGGATTTTTGTTCTTCTTAAGCCAATACGAACCTGAAGAAGTCAAGAACCAAACCGTTCTGACTGGCTTTTTGGCTAAGGTAAAAAACTCCTATACCGAGACTTTTCAGCCCATTAAATTCGACACTTATCTAAAAGACCGGCGTTCGCTTTGGCCCAGGTGGCGCGCCTATGAAGCCAGTTTAGTGGTGGATGAGGTAGATCGACAAAAAAAGTGGATTCAGGGCAAGGGCTTTGGATCTACGGTGGATGCAGGGTTTGAATTGCGTTTGAACGGTGAAATGATACAGCATTTACCCACGGTGCACAATGGCGTTGCCTATGTCTACATGAAAACCGGGCTTATCGGCCTGCTGTTGTACTTCATCATTTTTGTGGTGCTTTATCGCTACGGTTACCTCAATTCAAAAGACCAGGACCAGAAATCGTTTAACAGCGTGCTGGTGGCCAGTGGTTTTTACATGTTGGCCGCGACCATGGTGGTTACGGGTATTTTCAAACCCTATATGATGGTCGGCTTTTTAGTTGGCGGAAGCTTTGCGTTAAAAAACGAATACTCATGAAAATTGCGCTCTTTGGCACTCGAGGCATCCCAAACCACCATGGCGGATTTGAACAATTTGCCGAGTGGTTCGCGCCCTATATGGCAAAAATGGGTCATCAGGTGTATGTCTACTGTTCGCACAACCATCCCTATCAGGAAGAGATTTTTAACGGCGCCAAGCTAATTCATTGTTACGATCCTGAATTTAAATTGGGCACTGCCGGACAATTCATATACGATTTAAATTGTCTTTTGGATGCGCGCAAAAGAAACTTTGACATTCTGCTGCAGTTGGGCTACACCAGCAGCTCGGTATGGCATCCACTGTTGCCTAAAAACACCATTATTGCCACAAACATGGACGGTTTGGAATGGAAGCGGTCAAAGTACCATCCTTTTGTGCGCCGATTTTTGGCCAAAGCGGAGGCTTGGGCGGTGAAAAGCAGTCATCATTTGATTGCAGACAACCCGGCTATTGAATCTTTTCTCAAAGAAAAATATGGCAGACCCTCAACCTACATCCCTTATGGCGCTGAGGTGTTTTCAAATCCAGACCCTGAGGTCTTGAAGACGTATCAGGTGGCCCCGAAGCGCTACGATTTGATTGTGGCCCGTATGGAACCAGAAAACAACATTGAAACCATTCTAGAAGGGGTCATGAAAAGCGATCAAAAGCACCCTTGTTTGGTGGTGGGCAAACACCTGGCAACACCATTTGGCCGCTATTTGAACAAGAAATACGAAAAGACCCCTAAAATCCGTTTTTTAGGAGGCATCTACAATCTGGAACAATTGGATAACCTCAGACATCATGCGCGCATTTATTTTCACGGCCACAGCGTCGGGGGAACAAACCCTTCCTTGCTCGAGGCCATGGGGAGCCAAGTCTTCATTGCGGCCCACGACAATCCGTTTAATAAGGCCATCTTAGGTACAGATGCTGCCTATTTCAAAACTTCTGACGAGGTTGCTTTGCTGTTGGATCAGCATCAGGCCCACCAGGGAGTTCAGGACATGATTCAGGCCAATGCAGAAAAAATCAAAACAACCTATTCTTGGGACCGCATAAATGCATCGTACCTGGCATTTTTAGAATCGATCTATGAATTCAAGACTCAGTCATAAGCGACAGAATCAACTCATGAGTTGGGCCATTGGACTGGTTTTGATCAGTGTGCCCCTGCCGTATACCTACAGCTCGATTAGCCTTGGGGTTCTTGGAGCAGTGGCGGTTATGGGCATGTGGCACAAACAGTTGAACTGGCGTCGGGGCTATCTATGGCCGATGTTGCTTTTTGGCTTGATGGTGCTTTCCCTTATGTGGACTGAAGAGGTTGAAAAATCGCTTCGTGGGATTGGTCGACAACTTCCTTTTTTGGTCATGCCCTTGTCGTTTTTATTTTGGCCAAAGTTTGACAAACGGGTTTGGCACAAGGGGATGGACCTTGGGGTGATTGGTATGGCGCTTTTAGCACTCATTGCTGTGGCGCGCGGGCTATTTCGAGCCATAGATCAAGGAGATTACAGTCCCTTATTCTATCACGAGCTGGTCGACTTTTGGGCCCTTAACGCCATTTATATGTCAGGCGTTACAGCCACTTGCCTGTTGTACTTGTTTTTTACAGACCATCCTGACCGACCTCGAGCTGAGCGATGGCGCGCGCTAAGCCTGGGCGCTATTTTACTTGGCTTTTTGATTTTACTGTCCTCAAAAAACATGATTCTGACCACTTTGGTGATTGCTTTGCTCGCCAAGGCTTACACCCATCGTCGCCGTTTTAAGCGTTTGATCGTTATTGGCGCTGTGGGTATTCTAAGCGTGCTGGCCTTAGCCCAAACTCCTTGGGGCGAACGATGGGCACAGCAGCAATCCACCCCGATTGCAGACGCCTGGAATTGTGAGGGGTTTACGGACATCTATCCTTGGACTGGAACTACGCTTAGGGTGTTTTTTACTCGGGTTTTTGTCGAACAGTTAACTTTGGACCAGGCCTGGCTTAAGGGGTACGGGATTAATGCGGGTCAAGCCAAAATTGCCGAAGGACAAAACCGCTATTACGTTTATTGCGGATACAACACCTACAATCTGCACAATCAGTATTGGCAGACTGTTTTTGAGTTGGGCTTGATGGGCGGGATCATACTCTTGGCGATGTTGGGTCATTTGGCCCGCCAGGGCATTAAGCGCCGCGACTGGTTTGTCCTTGGTTTTGCTCTGCTGATGGTGGCCCTGATGACCACTGAGACTTATCTTTGGCGGCAACGCGGCCTGATTCATTTTATGGTGCTCTATCTGGCCATGGTCGGGAGTGTTTCCTCTGGACAAATAAAAAGTGTTGAGTCATGAAAATCTTGATCGACGCGCATAAAATCGGGGAAAAGCACGAAGGTACAAGCACGCACCTAACGGGGCTTTATGGCGCAATGATGGCACTTAGGCCCAATTGGGAGTTCGTATTTGTGGGGCCCTATTTAGGTCCAATGCAGCAAGCTTTTGGCCGTGAGTCAAACTGCCGCTACATCGAGCTGACCAGTGCCAATAAATGGCGTCGATTGCTCTGGGATTTGCCCAGAATCATGCGCCGAGAACAGCCCGACTATACCCATTTTCAATACATCAGCCCTTTATGGCAACCCAGCCCTACTCTGGTAACCATACACGACTTGTTGTTTCTCGAGCCGCAGTTTAAAGGATATTTTCCATGGACCTATCGCTGGATTAATGGCTTGCTGTTTCGTTTGAGCGCAGTCCGAGCCAAGCGACTTTGTGCCGTTTCTAAATATGCTCAGGGCCAATTGAGCCAACGATATGGCATAGCGCCGGACCAAATCACCATTACCCCGAACGCCGTTAAGGCTCAGGACATGGATCTTGAGGAGGCTAAAAAGCGGGTTGCGGCCTATGATCTGGACCGCTTTATTTTATTTGTGAGCCGGGTGGAACCAAGGAAAAATCACAAAACCCTTTGGCGGGCTTTTGAACAGCTAGGCCTCAATGAAAAGGGATATAAGCTGGTGTTTGTCGGCAAAAGGGAATGGATCGATCCGGAACTGGACCAAATCATGGATACTGCCGATTCCAAAATGCATCAAGCCGTGCTTTGGCTCGATGAGGTCCCCCATGAAGATTTGTGGGCTTTCTTTAAGGCCGCGGACCTTTTTGTTTACCCTTCCTTGGGCGAAGGCTTTGGTATTCCACCCCTTGAGGCGGCTTCAGTGGGCACTAAAGTGGTCTGCGCAAAAAATACAGCCATGGTCGACTTTGACTTTTTCCCTTACTTAACTCCAGCAGATCGTCCCGAGGATTTGGCCCAAAGCCTATCTGATGCGTTGATGGATCAGCATTATCCAAGCGGCCAAATTGCCCAAATAATCCAAACAAAATATCACTGGGAGGCGTCGGCTTTGACCTTGATCAAGGCTTTAAGCCCTGATGAAACAAAATGAACATTATTGATTAACTTGACCAATTAAATAACCGATCATGCGTGTCTTAGCTTTATCCATCTACCCGTATTTGTGTTTCGCGTTATTTTTTGTGCTGCCTTTTGACGATTATTTTAGGGCATTACCCAACATTTTATTTTTGGCCTTAGGGGTGTTGTTTCCATTTGTTTTGGAGGCCAAGGACCTGAGGCGCATCGGCCGAAGCCCATGGCTTATGGTTCTGATCTTCCTGGGGTTTGTAGTGGGTCAGTCCTTATTACTCGGGCGATTTGAGCAAGATTTTGTCGTGATTCAAAAGATGTTGTTGGCCGGGGCCATGTCACTTTTGTTGTTTCCTGTTCGCGACAACCGAACCCTCATGCACGGGGTCATATATTCCTCGGTCGCGGCGGTTTTTTATTCGCTTGTTCGCCTACTGATTTTACTCAATCAAGGGGCGGAATTCGGATTCTTGGAATCGGCTCATATTATTGAAGCGCTGCTCATGGAGCGGTTGTATTTGGGCTTGCTTTCGGTCTTGAGTATCATATTTTCATATCGACTCTTGCGCGCGCAGTACGATCCCAACAACGGATATTACCTTTTTAACATCGTGCTTCAGGCGGCCTTTATCTTGTTTTTGGTATCTCGCATTGCCATCGTGGTATTGCTGATGTGTTTTGCGCTCAGTCTATGGTATCGCCAAAAACGGGGCCCACAGCTGTTGTTCTTTGGGGGATCTATAGCGCTGATCGTGGCCTTGGCGTTTGTGCTGTCCAATGATTTGCGCAAACAGTTTTTTTACAACAACAACCCCGAGCATCAAGAAGGGCTCTTGGCCAATACCATGGCGCTTGAACCCCGAATGGTTATCTGGGATTGTGCTTTGAAAATTGCGGACAGTCACACGGTCGGACTTAGCGGAAACGGGTTCACTCAAACCAATAGAGACATGTTGGCGTGTTACGAGAGCGACATTGACAATCCGGTAAAAAAATCATGGTTTTTGACCAAAAAATACAATGTGCACAATCAGTTTTTAGACCTGTATTTGGGCAGCGGTATTTTTGCCTTGATTTTATTTGCTGCGGGATTGATGCTGGTTTTGTGGCGACATCGCCAGGCGCTTTATCCTACAGCGCTGATGCTTTCGGCCGTTATATTTCTTATGGCAGAAAACGTATTTCACCGCCAGTTAGGAGCGTATTACATGGGATTGATTTGGGCGCTGCTCATGTTTATACCCCAGTCAGGACCAAAGGAAAAAATCGATAAACCAGCTAAAGACTAGAATGCTGTGGCGGCATGATGTATTTTTGTGCCACGAAAAAGAAAGTTAGAAAGACAAAATAAAGAGAATTCATGAAAATTACTGTAGTAGGAACTGGATATGTGGGATTGGTGACCGGAACCTGTTTGGCCGAAACGGGCAATGAGGTTTTGTGTGTCGACATCGATCAAGCCAAAGTGGACCTGATGCGGGGTGGAGAAGTCCCAATCTATGAGCCGCATCTCGACGTGCTTTTTGAGCGTAACATTAAGGCAGGTCGCTTGACCTTTACCACCGACCTGCATCAAGGATTGGATCACGGAGACATTGTGTTTTTGGCCCTGCCTACACCAGAAGACGAAGACGGTTCCGCGGATTTGTCTTATGTCCTAGGAGTGGCCGATAAAATTGGACGCTACATCAGCAGTTATAAAGTCATTGTGGATAAGAGCACGGTCCCGGTGGGGACCGCTGAAAAGGTTACGGAGGTCATTCGTGCCAATGCCAAGTGCGATTTTGATGTGGTGTCAAACCCGGAATTTCTGCGCGAAGGCTTTGCTGTAGATGACTTTTTAAAGCCAGAGCGTATCGTGGTAGGCTCCTCCAGTGAGCGCGCCACCGAACTGATGCAAAAGCTATACGCTCCTTTTGTGCGTTCGGGTAACCCGGTGATTGTGATGGACGAGAAGTCTGCTGAGCTCACTAAATACGCCGCGAATTCATTCTTGGCCGCAAAGATTACCTTTATGAATGAGGTCGCCAATTATTGCGAATTGGTCGGGGCCGACGTTGATAAAGTGCGTGTGGGCATGGGCACCGACAGCCGCATTGGTAAGCGGTTTTTATTCCCGGGCATCGGCTATGGGGGTTCTTGTTTTCCGAAAGATGTGAAGGCCCTTCAAAAAGCGGGCAGGGATGCTGGGTACGACTTCAAAATTTTAGATGCGGTCATCGGGGTCAACAAAAAGCAAAAAACCATTCAAGTACCTCACATCCTCGAGCATTTTGGTCATGATCTCAGCGGCAAAAAGATTGCTGTATGGGGCTTGGCGTTCAAGCCAGAAACCGATGACATTCGAGAGGCTCCAGCCATAGATGTCATTAATGCCCTACTGGAGCAGGGCGCTGAAATTGAGGCCTTTGATCCAGAGGCCATGCCCAACATTAAAAAGAAATTCGGCAACGCCATCAGTTTTGGAGACCATATGTACGCTCCATTAAAAGATGCCGATGCATTAGTGATTTGTACCGAATGGAGCATTTTCAGGTCTCCAGATTTTGATAAAGTAAAGTCGCTTCTTAAGCAGCCTGTGATTTTTGATGGGCGCAATTTGTATAACACTCAGGACATGGAGCGTGAAGGCTTTGCCTACACTTCCATAGGTAGAAACAAGGTGAAAGGATGAATTCAAACAACAGCAAAACGGTATTGATCACCGGAGCCGCTGGATTTTTGGGGTCTCACCTTTGCGATCGATTCATCGCAGAGGGGTTTCGCGTGTTGGGAATGGATAACCTCATCACCGGCGATCTCAAAAATATTGAGCACCTTGCAGGTATAGAGCAGTTTACCTTTATTCATCATGATGTGACGACCTTTGTTGAGGTCCCGGGCCCTGTGGATTACATTTTGCACTTTGCCTCACCAGCAAGTCCCATAGACTATTTAAAGATTCCAATTCAAACCCTTAAAGTGGGTTCATTAGGGACCCATAATTTATTGGGTTTGGCCAAAGACAAAAAAGCCAGGATTTTGATCGCATCGACCTCCGAGGTTTATGGCGATCCGCTGGTGCACCCGCAAAAAGAGACCTATTACGGTAATGTGAACACCATAGGGCCGCGCGGGGTTTACGATGAAGCGAAGCGTTTTCAAGAATCCATGACCATGGCCTACCACCGTTTTCACGGCTTGGAAACACGGATTGTGCGAATTTTCAACACCTATGGCCCACGCATGCGCCTCAATGATGGCCGGGTGATACCCGCCTTTATGGGTCAAGCCCTGCGCGGAGAGGACATTACGGTATTTGGGGACGGCAGTCAAACCCGATCGTTTTGCTATGTAGACGATCAAATCGAGGGAATTTACCGATTGCTCATGAGCGATTATTCGGACCCCGTGAATATCGGAAACCCAAACGAGATCAGCATTTTGGATTTTGCCAAAGAAATTGTACGCCTTACGGGCTCGGATCAAAAAATTGTCTTTAAGCCCTTGCCTCAGGACGACCCAATGCAGCGTCAGCCGGACATTACCCTGGCAAAAGAAGTTTTAGGGTGGTCGCCTAAAGTAGCGCGCGCAGAGGGAATGGAGCGAACTTATGCGTATTTCAAAGGGTTGACAAAAGACGAGCTTTATCGGAGCGAACACAAGGATTTTTCGACCCATAACCGGCATTAAATGATTTATAAAACAGGACGATATTCAGGGTTTTTGCGGCCGATCTCTTATGCGATCGACCTCGGAATCATACACCTACTTGCCGCCCCGTTTTTTGAGGAGAATTACGTTTTTCTGAATTATGTGCTGTTTGTCTCTTTTGCCTGGATGGCCATTGCCCTGAGGGCTAATTTTTATGAGATTTATCGATTTACCCGCACGACCAATATTCTGGCCTTAGGTCTGCGACAAGGCGCGCTTTTTCTTTTGTTGGTGTTCGCCTTTTTTGGTTTTTATCGCGACATCATCACCTCACCATGGGAGATTTTGATTTATGTAGTTCAGGTTATGGCCCTGATTACTTTGGCCAAAATCGCCATTTATTACCTCTTGAAGAAGTACCGGGTCTTGCTCAAGGGAAATTTAAGACGGGTAGTGATCATTGGGCTCAACCAGAAAACGGATCAATTGCGTAAGTTTTTTGAGGAGAAACCCGAATACGGATATGTGCTTTTAAAGACCTTTAATTTGACCGGGGATTCGCCCGAGGCCCTTGACAATTGTCTCAAATACATTGATCAAAATCAAATCGATGAAATCTACGCGTCGGTGGCTCAATTGGACAATGCCGCCATGAATCAACTCATTGATTACGCGGACAACAACCTTAAGATTCTAAAGTTTTTACCCGACAACAAAGACATCTACAGCAAGCGATTGGACTTTACCTATTACGGTTATTTGCCCATCATTTCCATGCGCAAAATACCCATTGACGAGCCCTTTAATAAGTTTGTGAAGCGCAGTTTTGATGTTGTCCTGGCCATTGTGATCATCGTCTGTATTTTGTCTTGGCTCACCCCTCTATTGGGATTGATTATTAAACTCGAATCTAAAGGCCCCATCTTTTTCAAACAAAAGCGAAATGGTTTGGACTACAAGGAATTCTACTGCTATAAGTTTCGATCCATGCGCCCCAACCCTGAAGCACATTTGCATCAGATTTCCAAAAATGACCCTAGGGTGACCCGAATTGGGCGTATAATTAGAAAAACCAGCATTGACGAATTACCGCAATTCATCAATGTGCTCAAAGGCGAGATGTCGGCAGTAGGTCCGCGCCCTCACATGGTAAGTCATACCCACATGTACGCCGAGAAAATTGATAAATTCATGGTGCGTCACTTCATCAAGCCCGGCATTACAGGTTTGGCTCAAGTCAGTGGTTTTCGCGGCGAGGTAGAAGACGACAATCACATCATCAACCGGGTTAAATACGACATCTTCTACTTGGAGAATTGGTCCTTACTCTTAGACATTAAAATCGTCTTCCAAACCATTTTCAACGCGTTACGCGGCGAAGAAAAAGCCTACTGATCTATGGCTGAGCCTTGTGTTTCTGTGATCATGCCGGCCCATAACAATGCGCCTTATATTGGCCTGGCCATCGAAAGTGTTCTGAACCAAAGCCATAAAAACTGGGAGTTGTTAATTGTGGATGATGCTTCCAGCGACGGCACTTTAGAGGCTGCTGAGGCCCATCAGGCCGAAGACTCTAGAATCAAGGTGTTTGTCATGGCAGAAAATCAAGGCGCTGCATTTTGCCGCAATTTTGCCACAAAAAAATCCAAAGGGGATTACATCGCTTTTCTCGATGCAGACGATTTGTGGCTCCCAGAGAAACTTGAGCGACAATTGTCCTTCATGAAGGCCAGGGATTTGGCCGTGAGTTACACCGCTTATGAGCACATTGATTTAAACGGCCACAAGCTTGGGTGTACTGTTCGTGCCAAAAGTGAATTGACCCAAAATGAGCAAAAGACCAACAATTTTATCGGTAATTTAACCGGAATGTATGCCGTTTCAAAACTGGGTCGATTGATGGCCCCAGAAATGCGCAAAAGACAGGACTGGGCCCTTTGGCATAAGGCCATTTTATCCAGCGGCATCCCCGCTCAGGGCTTGGACCAAGTCTTGGCCGCTTATCGAATCAGCCCTCAATCCATGAGCGCCAAAAAATTGGGCCTGATTCGGCATAACTTTGCCTTCTATCGTCAGTACTTAGGGTATTCTTGGCTCAAATCCTGTCTTTGGATGGCGGTTTTTTTCGTGACGTATTTTACTCAGAGAAAGCGCTTGATTCGCCGATCAAATTGACAAATTGTTTGAGCTTGCCCCGCTTGCTGCGATCTAAATAATCTTTGCGCACCAAACTCACGCTGAGCCCCACGCCCACATAATCTGACATGGCCTTGCGAATGTTTTGAATTTCTGTTGGGTTGAGCTCGCGACGACTCACGTATTGGATTACAAAATGATCCAATCGGTGTTGTTCAATAACAAATTCCTGGACAGGACTGTCGTCTTGGATTACGGCTTTGGTCACGTAATAAAAGGTCAAGCCAGGCACCACTTTGCCATCAGCCAAATGAGCCACATCATTGGTGCGCCCCAGCAGTTGCGAAATTATGGGCGGGCCATCAGCCGGTGTTTCCGCCCACTGGGCGGAGTCCCCGATGTCGTATCGAATCAGCGCGTGGGCCTTGTTGTGAAGCGCCGTTAGCACCACCCGTCCGTGACGGCCATGTTCGACGGGCTGACCCTGGTCATCGATGAGTTCTAAATAAACACTGCTTTGGTTGACCACCAAGCCGCCTTGAGCATTGGCTAAGGCAATGACCCCGAGTTCGCTCGCGCCGTATTCGTTGATTACCGGAACGCCCAGGGCTTGTTCTATTAAGCTTAGATCTTCTGCAAACAACATTTCACTGGTTGTGATGCAGGCTTTTAAAGTGGGACACAGGTCTTTGAGCACCAAAGATCGCTCTGACAGAAATTGGGCCAGGCGCACAATAGACGAAGTGTACCCGTTCAAATAGCCAAAAGACGTGCGCTTGAATTGCCGCAACATGCCTTCGAGCTGCTGGTCGGACAAATTAAAAATGACCATGCGCTTACGACGGCCCAAAACATCTTTAAGCTGCTCTTTGTACTTACTCCATCCACTGAGTGGGATGCCGTAGAACCGAGCTTCTCGATCATTGCCGAGCTCAATGCCCCATTTGTGGTATAAATGCTTGATTTCTGCCCAGCTATAAGCATGACAATACCGGTCTTTGACAAAGACAAAAGGATGTCCACTGCTGCCAGAAGTTTTGTGTCGGTGGGTGTTGTTTGGTCCGAAACCACGAGCGTAGCGTTCTTGTAATGGGCGTTGCAAGTCGCTTTTGGTCATGACGGGTAAACGGGACCAAATGGTGTCGACCAAGGTCTTGAGGGATTGAGTATTTTCGGGCCTAAAGTCCTCCAGCGAGCTGCCAGAATTTATGCCTTTGGCCAGGACTGCTTTGGCCTGTGGGTTCTCAGATAAGCGCCGGACCAATTCATCCTTTTGCGCTGAACCAATCAAGTCCTGGTAAAAAGGGGAATGGTCGAGGTGGTGTTTGACCATGCGGAGTCTTTGGCAGAGTTGCCAATAATCGAAGGCCTTAGGGTCCAGCGATTGAATCTGCAAGTAGTCTTGTTCGGCCCTTTTAAAAGGGAAGCCGCTGAATTCTAAGGTGCGTTCAAAAAGACTCATTTTGATGGATTGGACTGTGCAAATTAAGCATTTAATTTCGCTTATAATCAGGGGGCAATTCTGCGGGGAATCCGCTATTTTTGCTTCTTTAACCAGCGGTTCTAGACCAACAAGTGCTGAACTCAGTCATTCATAGAACCCAAGAAATGAGAAAATCATGAATATTTTGGTATTGGGGTCCGGCGGACGCGAGCACACCTTCACCCATCAAATCGCTAAAAGCCCAAAATGCGAGCGGCTTTATGTGGCTCCCGGTAATGCAGGAACGGCTCAAATTGCTACGAATCTCAAATTAGGGGTCACTGATTTTGAAGGCATTAAGACTGCGGTTTTGACCCATAGTATTGACCTGGTGGTGGTGGGGCCAGAGGACCCATTGGTCCAAGGGATTTACGACTTTTTTAAAAACGACCCTGCACTAGAAAACGTCATGATCGTTGGGCCTTCAGCAGAGGGCGCTGCCTTAGAGGGCTCTAAGGAGCGGGCCAAAGAATTCATGGCGGCTCACAACATTCCTACGGCGGCCTATGAGAGCTTCACTAAAGAAACTTTGGTACAAGGCAAAGCCTTTCTAGAGACCCTAACCCCCCCTTATGTGCTCAAGGCCGATGGCTTAGCCGCGGGTAAAGGCGTGCTGATCCTTCAGGATCTGGAACAGGCCAAAGCCGAACTCGAGTCCATGTTGGCTCATGAAAAATTTGGGGCGGCAAGTGCTAAAGTGGTCATTGAAGAGTTTCTCGATGGCATTGAGCTCAGCGTTTTTGTTTTGACGGACGGCAATGCTTATAAGGTTCTTCCGACGGCCAAAGATTACAAACGTATTGGCGAGGGTGATCAAGGGCTGAATACTGGAGGCATGGGCGCTGTATCGCCCGTCCCTTTTGCCACGCCTGAGTTCATGGAGAAAATAGAAAGCCGAATTGTCAAACCCACGGTTGCGGGCATTAAAAAGGAAGGACTGATCTATCAAGGCTTTGTCTTTATCGGGCTGATAAAAGTTGGAGACGATCCTTACGTCATTGAGTACAATGTGCGTATGGGGGACCCTGAGACCGAAGTGGTCTTGCCCCGCATTGAGACGGATCTGTTGACCTTGCTGGCGGCCACCTCACGCGGCGAACTCGACACCGTGCCATTGGTGGTTACTGAGGACTCTGCGGCAACGGTTATGGCGGTTTCTGGGGGCTACCCCGAAGCCTACGAAAAAGGGAAAACCATCCACGGCTTGCAGCAGCAGACCGAGTCCGTGATTTTTCACGCTGGAACAGCCCTCGATAATGAGCAGGTGGTGACCAGCGGCGGACGGGTCTTGGCGGTCACCTCTTTGGACGAGGATTTCAGGGAAGCCATAAAAAAATCTTACCAAACTTTGAGTAATCTCTCGTTTGATAAGATGTATTATCGAAAGGACATTGGGTTTGACCTTTAGTCCTGGGTCGCGCTAAAAGAAAAACCTTATGAGTCTCCCAAATAGGAATGTGCGGTTTGACTGCGGTCCTCTTCTCCATTGGCATTGAATTGAGCAAGTTGCTTCATCCAATAGTAAAATGCAGCAAAAAAGATCCCAATAAATACCCAAGTCATGAAGTTGGCCCCCCACCAGTTGGTCAATTCGAATTCGCGAATGGCGTTTAAAGGGGTAAACAATAAGGTGTCCGCTAAAGATTCAATGCCTTCAAAAAAACCTTTCCAAGTCATAAGTCTTATATTTAGACGACAAAAATAGAGAATAGGGCTTATGTTGACAAGCTTTTTTGGCAATTCTAAAACAGCCAACTACATCATTTTATCCTTGGCTTTGCCGCTGACCTTAATCGGGCGCTTTGTTGTACAAGACCAGCAAGGGATTTTTACCTGGCAGCTAGGCTTGGCGCTTTTAGGACAGTCCATTATTTTAATCTTTGCCCTTTTGCTGCTCGATTTATTGTTCGTAAAAATAAACTCACTCAAACCAACACTTATGGATTGTGGTGGTTTTTTTGTGGGCTTGTGACAGCAGCAGACCTGGGAAGCATCAAGCAATCTTTGGGATTGGTTTTTGCCCTGTTGGCTTTGCGCAGAATGATGAGCCTGTTTAACGAACAAAACTTGGAGGAAAAAATTTTTGATGCCGGTTTTTGGACGTTTTTGGTTGCGGCCTTTTATCCATGGTTTTTGTGTTTACTGCTGCCCTTGTACTTGGCCATTGTAAAAATTAATCAAGGCACATGGCGTTATTATGCAGCGCCCTTGATGGCTGGGATTGCCCTTTGGTTAATGCATTCAGCCATTATCGTGGTGATTCCAGAATTTGGCAGTTCACTTGAAGGGGGACTGACCACGATTTCGGAGGGCCTTCGACCTTTATCATGGTCCTGGCCTAAGGCTTTGTGGTTGCAGCTCAGTTATGGTGCGGTGGTTGTTTTATTGGCCATTTCTATGGTGCTTCTGCCCCTGCGGCAAAGGGAGGGGGTCAGCATTCGTCAAGGACATCTTCAGTGGATTTGGCGCGTTTTAATTTTGGCTCTAGCCATAGCGGGATTCAGTCCCGACGAAAAGATTGAGGTGTTTTTATGGCTGGCCTTACCCTTGAGCGCTGTGCTTTACGCCAACTTACTTGAGCTGCGTCAGCACAGTTTGCTCCGTGAATTTTTGGCTTTTGTGCCTTTGGTTCTGCCTTTGGCCCTACTCCTTCTAAAATAAATTATCTTTGCCACCAAAGTCCAGACCATGTTTACAGAAAACGCTTTAGCCATTTTTGACCAGGTGATTCAGCAGTATCATATCGCCGATGATCCATATCAAGAGTTTCAGAATCCTTATGACGGTAAAACAGAGGTGCTCAATCATTTACTTTATCGCAAATGTTGGATCGATACGGTGCAATGGCATTATGAGGACATCATTCGTGACCCTCAGATTGATCCTGTTGCGGCGCTGACGTTAAAACGTCAAATTGACGCCTCCAATCAGGACCGTACAGACATGGTGGAATACATCGACAGTTATTTTCTCGATCAGTACAAGGAGGTCACACCAAAGGCAACGGCGACCATCAATACTGAAAGTCCTGCCTGGGGAGTGGATCGCCTTTCGATATTGGCCTTGAAGATTTATCACATGCGCGAGGAAGCTGAGCGTCAAGACGCCAGTTTAGCCCACCGTGCCGCTTGCCAAACAAAATTGGACATTCTGCTTGAACAACGTCACGATTTGAGCAGCGCCATTGAACAGCTGTTAAGCGACATCGCTACCGGGGATAAATACATGAAGGTCTACAAGCAGATGAAAATGTATAACGACGACGAGCTCAACCCTGTATTGCGAGGCCAAAAATAAAACCTTGAGCCCCTCTCTCAGACATATTGTTGTAGCGCGTTTTTCTGCCATGGGCGACGTGGCCATGTTGGTGCCAGTCCTTCGAGCCGTGTTGCGTCAAAATCAGCTGCGAATAACCCTGATTACCCGACCTCAATTTGCGCCGATTTTTTCGAACATTGAGGGCTTGAGCTTAAAGACCCTTGATCTAAAAAATTCGCATGCTGGTATGATGGGGCTGTGGCGTTTATCGCGAGAAGTCAAATCGCTTAAACCGGATCATTTTTTGGACTTGCACGATGTGTTACGCACTAAAATACTAAAGGGGTTTCTTAAAATTCAGGGGATTCAATACAGCACTTTTTCAAAGGGGCGGGCAGAAAAAAATAAGCGCGTGGCCCAATTTGAGGATGCCGCACCTTGGTTAAAGAGCACGCATGAACGCTATGCAGATGCCTTTAGCGCTTTGGGGTTAAAGCTGGAGTTAATTCCACAAGAGCGGGCCAGCCTCGAGCAGTTTGCGATCAGTTCAGTGGTACAATCTCATTTGGCTGAGCTAAGACCACCTCAAGGCCGTCTTATCGGGTTAGCGCCATTTGCGGCTTATCCAGGAAAAACCTATCCAGTAGAATCGACTCGGGAGCTTTGTCAAAAGCTGGTTCAGCAGGGCCATACGGTTTTGCTTTTTGGGGCGCCAGGGGCTGAACAAGAGGGGTTAGAATCCGTCGCTAGCAGCTGTGATGGGGCTCATTCTGTGGCGGGAAAATGGACATTCAATCAGGAATTGGAACTGATGAGCGCCCTAGATTTGATGATCGCCATGGACAGCAGTAACGGCCACTTGGCAGCAAATTTCGGCTTACCGGTTTTAACCCTTTGGGGAGCGACTCATCCCAGTTTGGGCTTTGCGCCATACGGTCAGCCCAGAGCAAACCAACTGTGTGCTGATAGGACCGTGTTTCCAATGATTCCAACTTCTGTATACGGCAATAAATTGCCGCCCGGCGCTGCCCAAGTCATGCACAGCATTAGCCCAGAGCGGGTTCTTGAAAAGGCGTTAAAGATCTTGGATTAGGCCTCGTCGTAGTCTATGGTCAATTGATCGCTCTGAGCCAATGTTTGACAGGTCAACACTAAGCCCTCTGCCACTTCATTATCGGTGAGAATTTGATTTTTAATCATCGTGGCCTGGCCTTCAGTCACCAAGGCAATGCAAGAACTGCAGACACCTCCTTGACAGGAATATGGTGGGTCTAGGTCTTGATTCAGAACAGCATCTAAGACAGGGGTGTTTTTATCGATGTTGAAGGTGGAGGTTTCTCCGTCTAAAACCACGCTCAAAACACATTGCCCCGCTTGAGTTTGCTCTACAGCGGTTTCACTGCTAAAGAATAATTCGTCGTGCATGTTTTCAGGCTGGCCCCCGTGATCGGGCAGAATTTCTCTCAAAGTTTGGATCATGGCTTCTGGGCCACACATCATGAACTGGTCGAATTGAATTCCTGAGAGTTCGTTCAAAAACAAGTGTTTGATGGCCCCAGTATCGATTCGGCCAAAACGGGCTCCATCGACTTGAGTTCGCGAATAAAATTGAATGAGGTTGAAACGCTCTGGCTCAGCATTTGAGCGTTGCTCAAGTTCATCTAAAAACATGGTTTCTTCAGGCGATTGATTGCCGTAAACCAAAGTAAATTTCGCCTTGGGCGCTTGATCCAGAACTTCTTGGATCATGCTCATGATTGGGGTAATGCCACTGCCCGCTGCAAAAGCCAAATAATGACTGCTGTCATTTGCTGTTGGGTTAACCACAAATTTTCCTTCAGGGGCAAAAACCTTAAGCGATTCTCCGACCTCCAGATGGTCGTTGGCCCAAGTCGAAAACAGCCCGCCCTCAACTTTTTTAATGCCCACTTTCCATGTGTTTTGACATGGTGCAGAGCACAGAGAGTACGAGCGTCGGACCTCCTTGCCCTCAATCTGATGGGCCAAAGTGAGGTATTGTCCCGCTTGAAAAGCGTAATCCTTCAGGAGTTCTTGGGGCAACTGAAAAGACAACTCCACAGAACTTGGAGTCAAAACGCGCTTTTCAATCACTTTTAATGAGTGAGCAGAGGTCATGAGCATTTTTTTCAAAAGTACAAATTCGCGGGATTTAATCCCCTTGTTCACAGGCATATCTGGTCTAATTTTTGGCCCAAATCCATTGACTTAGCAAAAAGAGTGGTATTTTTACCCTCCTTTTATAAAAACCCATAATAAAGGCTTAATTTTAGAGTTAGCGTCTTAGACAAATCGTAGTGTTTTGAAAAAACTTCAGTCCATTGGTGTAATTGCGTTGATGCTTGTGATGGTCGTCTCTTGTTCAAGAAAGAAAGACACCTTCATGACGCGTAATTTTCACGCAGTCACTGCGGAATTTAACGCCCTGTATAACGGGGGCGAGGCGCTGATCGATGGCAATGAAGAGTTGGCCACTACCTATCGCGATAATTTTTGGGACGTTTTGCCCGTAGAGCGATTTGAAATTAAAGAAGCCATTATCAAGCCAGGCGAAAAAGGCAATCCAAATTTCAACCGCGCCGAGGACAAAGCCGCCAAGGCCATTCAGCGTCACTCGATATACCTCAATGGAAAGGAATATAATCCTCAGATTGACGAGGCCTACATGCTTTTGGGAAAGGCGCGTTATTACAGTCAGAGATTTGTCCCAGCCATAGATGCCTTTAATTTCATTCTGAATCGTTACCCCAGTTCGAACAGCATCAATGAAGCACGCATGTGGAAGGCCAAGTCGAACATTCAGTTGGGTAATGAAGAAGGCGCCATTAAGGAATTGACAGAACTCTTCGACAAGGAAGGCCTGACAGACCAAGATAAGGCGGATGCTGCGGCGATCATGGCTCAAGCCTACATCAATTTGGACACCCTTCAGGCAGCTTTGCCGATGATTCAGTTGGCCTCAGAGATGATCGAGGACAAGGAGCTCAAAGGACGATATCGATTCATCGAAGGCCAAGTACAAAACCGTTTGTCTCAGCCCGACAGCGCGAATTTGGCTTTTCAAGCCGTGATCGATCTCAAGCGAAATACCTCGCGTTCGTATTACGTTCGTTCGTTTTTGGAGCAAGTGAAAAATTTCGATTACGCCAAAGGAGATACCGTGGCGCTCAAGGAATTGCTCTGGGATTTGGGCCGCGATAGAGAAAATCGACCTTTTCGGGACGTCATTTTTCACGAAACAGCCAATGCTTACCGCATTATGAGCAATATCGATACTGCGGTGGCTTATTACAACAAATCCATAGAATTCTAC